>CATJCJ010000771.1 GCA_949738935.1 uncultured Eubacteriales bacterium
AACATTTCTTCTGTACTTGGCAAGATTTTCAGCTGCTCTTGCAACTCTTCGTTTAATTCCCGCAATTTTTGATTCTGCTCCTGCAGCAAAATGAGTTCCCCGTCTCTCTGTACCACCTCCCGGTACATCTCTTTCATAATCTCCTGCTGCTCCTCGATCTGGTTTATCATATCCTCCATCATGGGAATGACTTCCCTGCTTTCTTCCAATGTCATGCAACCGCTCCTTCCATTGTCTGAGCAAAACACTTACCTGTCCAAACAGTTCCTGCAGTTTTCTCAAAATTGCATTCTGTTTTTTGATTAACCGATTTTCCTCCACTTTCCACGAAGCAGATGCGGCCTGTCCAGACTGATATTTTTCCTCTATCTTTCTCGCATCCGCTCCCTCATGAATGGTAGGAATCTCCAATTTCCCCTGCCGCCTGTAAGAACGGTGGTCGATCTGCTGTTCTTTTTCCAAATGTCGATTACATTCCTTCGCCCACTCGCTCCGCCACAACTCACAATTTTTCGGATTGTTCCATCCTGTGGCATCGGTAAGTTCCCTTTTCCACTGCTTCCGGTTACGGGAGTCCAGTTTCTGCTTTCCCTCTCCATCCAACACCGGAATACGAATACCACGACGCTCTGGATTCCTTTTATCCTGCCACCAATCCGGATGTGATTCATCCATTACAATGTCTCCGTTTCCATCCCGTACAAATGCCCATTCCTTCACTTCCTTATTTCCCCATGTGTGATTTTTCTTAAATGGCCGCATGGTAACCAATAGATGGACATGAGGATTGCCATCCCCCTTATCGTGGATGCTCCAATCAGCACACATCCCCTTCGCCACAAAATTCCTTTGTATAAAATCTGTAGTGTAATCAATCTGCTCCTGCCTGCTCCACTCCCTCGGAAGAGAAAATTCAAATGACCTGCCAAGCTGTGCATTCGCACTTTTTTCCACTTTCAAAACCTCATTCCATAACCGCTGTTTCCGGAAAGTTAATTTGAACTTTTCTAAAGCTGCCTCTTTATCCCCGGCTCTTTGATAACGGCTGGATTTTTGAAACTGCCTGATCTTTTCTTCCGGCACATCCGCCCATTCCGGTGGTGCATTGTCGCACATCATAAGACTGGTATACACAACTTCCTTTTTTGAAGTATAATAACTTACCTTTCCGGTTTCTTCATTTTTCATCACGTCGCCATTCAGATATGCAGATGCAGATATAATGGATTTTCCTTTGCTACGCCCGACAATCTTAACGGTAAAATGAAATATCGCCAACGCTCCCCCTCCCTTCTGCCATATCCGGCATTAATTTCCTGCAAATGCAAATTTCAAAAGTCAAATACCCCGCAGCAGAGCAACGGGGCATGACTTAGCTTCTCTTTAGTTTGTTCGCCCCAGAGGGGCGGGGTATTTGACCCCGCGGGCGCGCTCGGATGATGCAAATACATTTGCATCATCCTCACTTTGCCTTCGCGCGAATAAAAAAGAAAATTTGCAGGAACGCCCTCTGCGTATGGGTGTACTGCGCACAGCAGCCTGCATGGAATGTGCCCCTCTGGCG
>CATJCJ010000772.1 GCA_949738935.1 uncultured Eubacteriales bacterium
TATTATAATATATTTAAGGACACACCTCATAATTCAATAATAAAAATGTACTGTAAAAATTTAAAGGGAGGAATTTTAATATGAGTTTTAGAATTAAAAACATAGTTTTATTTTTATGCGTTCTTTTAACATTTTATCCTGTCTCAGCATTTTCGGAAAAAAATCAGGAAAAAATAAAAGAAGAATCACTCACAAAAATAAACAACAATATATCCTGTAGTAACTGGGCAAAACCTGAGGTCACAAAAGCAATAGAAAAAGGTCTTGTTCCAAATGAGATGCGTAAAGATTACACAAATCCTATAACAAGAGAGGAATTTTGTATTTTAATAATAAATATGTTAAACACTGTAAACAGTGACATAATAGAGTTTCGCGAAAATAATAATATTTTTTATGATGACACGGATAATGACGCTGTTGTAAGCGCCTCAGGACTTGGTATTGTATCAGGCGTAGGAAATAACAAATTTAATCCTAATGGAAATATAACAAGACAAGAAGCGAGCAGAATGCTGTATATGACTTCCACGCTAGGAAAAAGAAACTTAAAAATCAATACATATTTATCAGAAAAAATCCGTGAAATGAACAATAATACTATAATGCCTCATATTTTCAGAGACGGATATAAAATTCAAAATTGGGCTCAAGAAAGCATAAATTATTGCTATATGTATGGAATAATGCAAGGTAGTGATAATAATTTGTTTAATGTTGATGGTACATATTCTCGGGAACAAGCTTATGTAACAATTCTAAGATTATATAACTTATATAAAAACGGAGAAATAAGCATACCTAATATAAATTATATCTATAAAAAGAAGGAGGCGAAAAATGGAGGGGAAATCTGGGGATACATTAACGAAAAAAATGAATGGGTAATCGCTCCCGACTCATTTGACTATCCCGTATATAACGCGGGTGAATTTGAGGGTAATTACGCTATTGTTGATATGGGATCCGCTTGCGGCTTAAAAGCAATAAATCAAAAAGGAGAAATTGTATTTGGCGGATACAGACACGGAACAAAATTCGGTGACATAGCTTCATTTGAAAATAGTGATGGAACTATAAACTTAAACACCAAAGACATAATAGGAGAAGAATCGTGGCTGACAGGATTACAAAGCGGCGTTGGAGAAACTCTTGCCGCTATACGCGACAGAAATACAAAATTGTATGGCTATTATGACACAGAGGGAAACTTGATAATAGCAAAAAAATATGAGGAAGCATATCCATTCTGTAACGGTAAAGCTATAGTAAAAGAAAAAGGTAAATATAAACTTATTGACCGTTTTGGCAGTACAATAACAGATTTTAATATTAATTTAAATATCGGAGAATTTATAAGCGAAGCTATAGGCGATATAATTCTTATCAAAAAAAAGGGAGAATATCAAGATGAGTTTTGTTATATATTACGAATAGGAAAAGGCGTACTTGTAAAAAATGACGCTAAGAATAATATAAGCGCGGAAATTATGACAAATGGGAATATACTTATTAAAAATGAAAATATTACACCAAAATATATTATATATAATATAGATAAAA
>CATJCJ010000773.1 GCA_949738935.1 uncultured Eubacteriales bacterium
AGATATAGGTATCATGTCTTCTATAGAATTCCAAATAAACACTTTTATTGATTTAATATCTTTGTCAGTTTCATCAATATATATTTTGATTATATCTTCGGTTAACATATCTTCTATAATATTTTTTATCTTTAACGAGAGAAAACTATTATTTTCACCATATGCTGCCACTATTATTTGTGCTGGTGTAAATTTCTCATTAGAGCTTTCAATGTCGCAAGCTAAATTAAAATTACCTTTAGCAGGAATATCATATACTTTTGTTCCATCACTTAATTCAATATAAACACCTGATATATCATAAGGTATATCAACTGTTTGAATTTCATCTTCAGTATATTCTACAACACTGATTTCACCTTGAGTAACTATTACATTTACACTATTAAGCATTTGAGCACATATTGAATCTGTTTCATAACTTATTTCAACAGGCAATTTTTGACCTATTTGTACATTATCATTGACTAAAAATTCTACAACAAATAAAGCTTCGTCTTCTGTTAAATTATCTGTATTGCTCCAAAATGCGGTTATATAATCCGCATTTTCTATGCCATTATCAGCGTTTAAATTTGATATAAATTCTCCGTCTGTTAATAAATCTCCTTTCTCAATTGAAACAGGTGTAAGATATTCTTTATTGTAATCCATTTTAATATTAAATCCCGCAATACCCGGATTATCTGTAATTGTTACAGGTACATAAAAGCTGTCACCTTTATAACACTCAAAATTTTCAACTGCAATATTAGCTGTATTTTCAGCAGATAGATTTACAGTTTGTGTTTGAGGAATATCTTTATCAACATAACCAACAAGCATCTGAGATAATTTTACACTATCTTTAGGATTAATTTTTTAATCAGGGAATACATCTGCCGCTTGCATTTGCCTTTCATTAAGCGATATTTGCCAGCCTGCCAAATATTGAGCCATTAGTATAGCGTCACGAGGATTTATATTTCTGTCTAAATTAATGTCACCCTTTAAAATGTCAGATATTGTTATTGAGCCATTAATAATATTAGGCATAACATCATAATATTCCACACCGTTTGACAAAGTCGTTATTTCGCCTTTATCATATTCAAGATTTATATCGTATTTACCATCAGGCGCTGTACTCTTTACATCAAAAGTCACGTTAAATAAAGTACCGTCTTGTGTAATATCAGCACTGTTTTCCCATACTGCTGATACAAATTCTAATAAGTTTAAGTCTATATTCGGTTCATCAACATTTGAGGTGACTCTGCCTGACGTTAAAATTTCACCTTTTGTAATTGCTTTGGGTGTTAATATTGATTTATTATAATTAACTTTTAGTCTAAATCCAGCTATACCAGGATTTTCGGTAATTTTAATAGGTATAGTAATTTCTTGACCGGAATTAGGTGCACTGCTTCCAACTTCAAGTATTCCTTGATTTATTTCTGGAACATATTCTTCAGTATACGTATCAGAGCATATTTTACATATAAATGTTCTATGTCCAGGACCTTCAGGAGTAGTTTCAGTTTCTTCTATTAACTCATAATTATGAGATGAAATTTCAGTTTCTCTTGTTTCTTTTATTCCGCATTTAGAGCATATTCTGTACTCAGTACCTGCCGATATGCAGGAACCTTCTTCTTCTAATGTCCATTCATTGGGGAATGAGTGTTCTGTTGTTTCAATAGCGACAATATCAGTTTTATCTCCGCATTTTGTACAAACACGCGCACTTTCTCCCTCTTCTGTACAAGTAGCTCCTTTAATTATTTGCGGTTTTTCAGTGTAAGAATGTCCTTTTTCAGAAATTGTTTGTTCTTCCTTATCTGAACATTTACTGCATATTCTATATTGTTTTCCTGGTTCTGTACACGTAGCTTCCTTTTCAGTAATCCATTTCCCGTATGAGTGATGGCAATCTTTTACTGTTACTTTACAAACAGCAGTCTTTCCATTAAAGCTTTTTGCGGTAATATTTGTTTCTCCAATTTTTAATGCCGAAATAGATCCATTTTGTGATACTGTAGCAACAGAATTATCTGACGATGTCCAAGTAA
>CATJCJ010000774.1 GCA_949738935.1 uncultured Eubacteriales bacterium
TACTAAAACAATCCATTAAAATCAGCATTACACAAATAAGATTTAGGTAGAAATCCAAACCAATTTCTTTTTATTGGATATATAATATCCCAATCTTTTATATCATACATATAAAAATACACACCTAAATCTTCATCTATGTTTTTTATATCTGTATATTTTCCATAACAAACAAATTTATTATTACCTGTTATATGAAATTCATAAAAGAAACTCTCTATAGATGTATCAGATAACATTGTTCTTGTCAGAATTTCAGGGTTTTTATTGATTAAGTTTTTTAAATCATCAGAATAATCAATAACTTTCCAATATTCCTCTGTTGCTCCGACAAATTCAAAAACTATATAAGTTTTTCCTTTATCTATATCTTCATTTTTAATTGAAAATTTAACAGGAATTACAAATTTTATTATTATATATATTAATATAAATGATAATATAATAATACATAAAATTTTCATTTTCATTAGTAAATTGTCCCCTTTCTAATTATTTAGAGAAAAAAGTAAGGAAACTTGCGCCATCACCTGCAACAGGATAATCTACTGAACCATAATATGAAAAACCATGTAAATAACGTGATGCTTTAATAAATGGATGAAATCCCGATTGATTTATTTTTTCATAATTAGATTTACCACTGAAAGCATATGTTACCCCTTTAAATTTATTAACCCATGTTTGCGCAAAACTACTATCTCCGGATGTCCCTGTATTGCATGAATAAAAAACGGATATAGGATTATTAAATGCTGTAGCATAAATACTATTAATTATATCATTTTTATCAAGATTAAGACTTTTGTTATAATCTTGATTGTAATTATAACAAAGAGCAATAACCCCTCCATCTTTTGGCAAACCATGAGAAAATACAACAAAGTTTGTTATTCTGTCCAAATATCTCGTTTTTTCATTGCCTTTATATTTGTTGTTGATATAATCAATTAATGTCCCTTTATTTCCTATAAATTTTATACCAACTCCGATATCCTTAGCAACAATCTTCAAATTGACATTTTTCTTTATAAGTCCAACCAGAACTTGCAATTAACCATGTTATACTTTCATTAGAATCCATATCTTTAAATTCCCTTAATTTTTTTATTGCGGGTTCTATAAATTCATAGTAAAATTTACCTTTTGATTTCTTTTCATTACTATAAACCCCTCCAGATACAACTATTTTTTCCATTCCAAAAGGATCTTTAAACATAATCGGATTATTCCCACAATAAGCATACCAATTCATACCATATCTGGCAGGATCTTCAGTTATGAATCTTCCCGAATTTGGTTCATAAAACCTTGATCTTAAATATATCCAGCCTAATTCATCGTCAAAACATTCTTCATTAAGAAAATATTCTCCGCAATAAGTAAATGGATTATATAAATCTTCGCCATTTTTTTCATAGTTTCCAAAAGCGTCATACATATACCTCGTTGATACTGTTCCGTTTTCTTTAGTGAGAGCGGAAATATCACCGTGACCATTTTGAAGATAGTAGATTTCGGTGTTTGATTTTATCAATCCCAAACCTCTTGTGTATATATCA
>CATJCJ010000775.1 GCA_949738935.1 uncultured Eubacteriales bacterium
TTATTTTGTGAGGTGATAAGTCATAAAGATTTTATAAAATTATTAGCGGATATTCAGATTTATGTTGAGGGAATAGCCGCTATGCAGATAGAAAATTTAAATGTCTGGGTAGATTTGGCAAAAGATGAAATTATAAAAAAATATAAGCCTGAAAGTTATGATAAAAATTTATATATTTTAAAAGCTGCTCATATACAGGAAAAAGAATATTTTACTCAAAGGATACACAGAGATATAGATTTTATTGTTGATGATTTGAAAGAAAATCACAAAGGCAGAAGTGACAGCGCTCCAAAAAATTCCGCTGTAAGTGAAATAAAAAAAGATTTGGAAGAAGCTTTAAATTTTAAGGGCAGTCGTACCGAACAAATGCTTATAGTTTTCTGCAAACAGATGAAAATAAAATACGAAAAACTTACCGAAAAAGAAAAGAAAATACTTATAGATGTTGCTTTAAAATCGAAGTTAATAAAATCATATATTCATCAAAGAGGGAAAAAGAAAAAATAATTTCAGAGAACATTATTAAATTAATTTAAGATTGAAAAATTTAATTTTATTAAAGTAAAATATCTGTTTTTTAGTCAATATAATAACACAAAAAAATCACATAATAAGAAATTATAAAAAAGCCCCTTCAAAGCAAGGGCGCAACTATACACCACTACGTGGTGCGTTGCGCTCTGCCGAGGGCTTCTCTCAAAAAGCTGATAATTTTTGCGATTTTGAAATTACCAAAAATTATAACAGGAAACGTTATGCTTTCCTTGCGTTGATTTTAGCCAACTACTATTTCACAAAATTTATTTTGATTAATACTCAATTTTTAAATTACTTTTATCAAATAACTTTAAAAAAATGTATTTCAAAAGCAAGAATATAGATGTATAATAAATTTACAAGATAAACTATAATTTGGAGTGGAAAAATATGATAGGAATATATTTAAGCTGAACAGGAATCACAAAGCACTGTATTGAAAAATTAATATATTTATTAGATAAGAACGCACAAATAGTTCCAATTGAAAATAAAGAAACAGTAAACTTAATATTACAACATAATTTCATTGTTTTAGCGTATCCTGTACAATTTTCAAATGTTCCTTTTATGGTAAGAGATTTTATTAAAATTCATTCAGATATTTGGAAAAATAAGAAGATATTTTGTATTGCTACAATGGGGCTATTTAGCGGAGACGGCGCAGGTTGTTCAGCTCGGTTATTGAAAAGATACGGTGCCAAAATAGTTGGAGGATTACATCTTCGTATGCCTGATTCAGTCTGCGATGTAAAATTATTAAAAAAGTCAATTAATAAAAATCAAGAGATTATTAATATGACAGATAGAAAAATTGAAAAATGCGCAGAAAAAATTAAGTGCAATAAATACCCAAAAGACGGCTTGTATTTTTATAATAGAATAGCAGGTTTTATTTGTCAGCGCTTATGGTATTATGGAAAAACGAAGAATTATTCTGATAAATTAAAAATTAGTAATGATTGTACAGGCTGTGGTTTATGTACTCGACTATGTCCTATGGAAAATCTTACTATAAAA
>CATJCJ010000776.1 GCA_949738935.1 uncultured Eubacteriales bacterium
CCTCCTTGTTTTTTGCAAATTTTTACACTTATCTTCATTTGCATTATTATCAAGAAGGATTTTTTTTATACTGAATACACAAATTTTTTTAAAGGCTCCTATATTTCTGTATAACAGTCGCACAGAAATATACAGATTGCGCTGGAAAAATATATGTTCCTCTTCTAACTGTCTTTCCATATATATTCGTAATTTTTCCTTTGCTCGTAATAATTCTTTATCTATACCCATAGCTTCGAGAATCTCAATATATTTGTCTCGTACCTTATTAATATCATGCTCAGTCTTTATAATTAACGAATTTTTTGTGCCGAAGGATTCAAAAAACTTAAAAACCTCGTTAAAATCACAAATTCCCATGTTAATGCACTCCCACGGTAATTTCATCAATTGTTACAAATAGATTACAGTATTAAGAAATCACTTTTTTTCTTGTATAATTAAAGAAGAGATGATTTTAGTGAAAGAAATATTTAATAAGCATTTTTCAATAATTGAAGATGAACGCTGTCAATGCAATGTTATCCACAAGCTGACAGACGTACTAATAGTAGTAATGTTAGCAGTATTATGCAATTTTACCGAATTAGAGGAAATAGTTGACTTTGGCAACGAAAGAATTGATTTTTTAAAGAAGCATTTTTAATATCTTTAGCAAGCTGGCAATTTCTATTCATAAAAATTTTCTTGCTTTTCAACCTAAGAAAATTTCTGTGAAAAGAAATATGCATAAATGCCTGCTTAATACCTCTTATCTTCAAAAAATACTTGTGTATTTGTAATATATTTGCAATAAACGGTGAAATTGCCGTGATTTTTTTTAAAAATATATTGACATTTGATTTTTTTTTTGATAAAATAAATAAGTCGTTGGAAATTAAGAAAAATATTGGTGTTTTTATTGCTAAGATTTATTCTGAAAAGTTGAACATTGAAAACTAAATAACCAAAGGAAAGATATACTCTAAACCCATCAATTAAAAAGTGGTGATTCACTATAAAAAATCGAAAGTCAGTGAATAC
>CATJCJ010000777.1 GCA_949738935.1 uncultured Eubacteriales bacterium
TTAAATTTATTTTTTTTATTTTTTATTACTTCATCGCATATTTCGATAAAAAATGTAAAAAATTCAAGTATATCTTCTTTTTTTATGTATACTATATTATTTTCGTTAAAATTATTTAGTATTCCACTTTTCAATATTATTTTACACTCTTCAATCAATCCTTTTATAAAATTCTCATCTGAATATTCACTTTCACTATAAAAGTTAATAGAAAATAAATTTTTTAGTTTCATCTATAAATTCGTATAATTCTTTATACAAAATTAAATTATGTTTTTTTATTTTCATTTCAAGATTAGCAAATGATTCATTAATATAAAAATTTATTCCCATTTTGATCCTCCATTATAATTTAACATGTGTTCGACAAAAATTTGTGATTATATGGAACCTTTTTTATCGCAAAAAGGTTCCATATCTCTAAAAATATTCTTTGAGTGTAGAAACTTTGAAGCTTTATCTTAAATTTCGTAAGTTTTTAAAAAATTTGATAAAGATTCTTACACAAAGTTATATTTAACAATTATTTTTTATTGAAATCATATTAATTTATCTATTTTACTGGATAAGCTGTAATAACATTTCCCATTTCTCCTAAAACAACCTGAATTGAATTTACTTTTTTACCATTTGTATTAACCCCTATTGCATAATCAAAAGTATATTTAAAAATATATCCATCTCTACCAGATGTATTTTTTGTTATAACAGATTTAGGACTTTTTAAGGCTGTATCTATTGCATATTTTACATCAACACCATGTACAAACTTACTTTTATTTGGAACCTTTGAATATACACCATGATTATAAATTATATGACTCTTAAAATATTTGTCCGTTAATTTATAATTTTTTGCTATATTTCTTGCATTTATTGTTAATAAATTATTTAATACTACTTTTGATTGTTTTTTAATAACTTCATTTTCTATATTATCTACTTGTGACGCTATCTTAGAAGAATTTTTAGCAACATTTTCAGCTATGTCATTTACGGACTCTTCTGTTATTTTAGTTGCATAATTAATTCCTCTAACACTATATGAACCTGGAATATAAGGAATAAATACTGATAATGTATCCCATATTAAATAACCACCTTTATCCCATGAAGGATCAGAAAAAAAGTCATATGCACTATAAAATGCACTCGCAAAATCAGCAACCGTTTCAATAGGTATATTTCCACTTGGATCTTTAAATTTTACTGGATTATTATTAGCGTACACATACCAATTCAATCCATCTCTCGCCGGGTCTTCCGCAGTAAACCTACCAGTACCCGAATTATAAATTCTTGCTCTTAAATAAATTCCGCCTAAAGAAGGATCCTCATATTCTCCGCAATATTTAAACAGATTGTCAGAATATTCTCCCGTATAACTGGAATTTCCAAAAGCGTCATACATATACCTCGTTGACACTGTTCCGTTTTCTTTAGCGAGAGCGGAAATATCCCCGTGACCATTCTGGAGATAATAAAGTCCTGTGCTTGCCTTTATTAATCCAAGACCCCTTGTATATACTTAAAAGTCAATACAATTAAA
>CATJCJ010000778.1 GCA_949738935.1 uncultured Eubacteriales bacterium
AAACATAAGTTTACCATATTATAATTTTTTTCAATTCTAAAATTGCCAAAAATCATCAGATTTTTGAAAGGTACCCTCGGCAGAGCGCAACGCACCACGAAAGTGGTGTATAGTTGCGCCCTTGCTTCGCAGGGACTTTTTTATAACTTTTTATTTTATAATTTTTTTGCAATATTAATTTCATAAAATTATTTTTTCTTTTTCAATTTTTTTGGAATATTAGGTTTTATTAATTCTGATTTTGAGGCGATTTTTATAAGCCATTGTTTTTCTTCTTCGGTTAGTTTATTGTATTTTAATTTAGTCTGTTTGCAAAAAATCATAAGTAATTGTTCGGTACGACTTCCTTTAAAATTTATCGCTTCCTCCAGACTTTCTTTAAGTTCATTTACGGCAGAATTTTTTGGAGTGCTTTCCTTTCTGCCCTCATGTTTTTTACGTAAATCTTTTAAAATAATATCCATATCTTCGTATATCCTTTGGCTGAAATATCTGTCCTCATCTATATGAGAAGATTTCAAAAGATAAAGTGTTTCATCATTTTCATCAGGCTGATATTTTTTGATAATTTCCTTTCTCGCAATATCTGTCCACGAATTAAGGTTTTGTATCTGCATAGCCGCAATACCATTCACATAAATCTGAATGTCCGCTAACAATTTGAGAAAATCTTTATGTGATACTAACTCACAGAATAAAGACGTATCAATATTTTTATTTTTCAGTAATTCTATAACCTCATCACTCAAATTTAATTCAGCAGTACTATTGTTTAAGCAGCGTTTTGTTTCTGTTAAACCTAATAAATAATCAGTGCTTACCTCATAAATATCCGCAAGTTGAATAACAGCGTAGCTGCCAATTTCTCGAAGTTCATCTGTTTCATAACTGTTTAATGATGACTTGGAAATACCGGTTTCTTCCGCAAGTTCTTCAAGTGTAAGACCTTTTTCTACTCTCAAATCTTTTAATCTTTCTTATATTGTCAAAGCCATATTATCCCCGCCTTTTTTAGTATAGTATTAATTAATCCGCAGTTTTAAAAATTTACACTCTATATTATACCATAATTTCCAATATATAGGGAATATTTTCTTTTTTAATATTTTTTCCTGTTTTCTGGATATACGGCACTTATACTCAAAAAAGAGTAAACTTAAAACAGTTAATAATGAAAAAAATTTAATATACAATATTCAAGTACGTTTCCTATGTGACGAGCAGCCATAACTACGGCGCAAAGATGGTAAAAAAACAAAACCGGAGCGATAAACGGCATTATAAAATTTGATTTGGCAGTCAAAATGCGATGACTTACATAGGTTATAATGATACTTCCACAACGGCCTCGCACAGACTTGACGGGGAACTCTGCAATATTCGTAATAAAGCGGTATGTATGGAGTTATGATATGGCTTTAGCCAAGCTATAGCTTGAATATTCCTTTAGTCGGGGGCGTGGCAAACAGGCTAAATTAACAACAGTAAAAAATAAAATGATACATTTATGCTTTATATAAGATTTATAAAA
>CATJCJ010000779.1 GCA_949738935.1 uncultured Eubacteriales bacterium
AATACTGATAAACGACTAAAAGGGTACTGGTATTAATATCAAGATTTTTTAACCAAGGACATATTTAATTATTTAATATATTTATGACCTTGTGTCCTTGGTCATATTTCTATTATAGAAAGGTTGATGAATATGGAATACATTGTTATAAATAAATATACTTATAAGCAATATCCTCTTAAGAAGGTTGTAAAGGTTACTGAAACAGCTCAAAGCTTTAGATTTACACTTAAACACGGTGATGTATGGAAATTTAATAAAAGTAGATATAAATATTATAATTTAGAGGGTATAAAACGACCAGTCATACCAAAGGAAAAACTGGTTAACATACTTAATAAGTTTTTCGATGTAGAAGATACATACGCTTATTGGCTTACAAGGGTTAAATCAGCTTTTTCTGTTGGAACAATGACTATTGACTATTTCGAGAAATTTACTGATAAAACTATTGATAAACTTGCGGATTTTATAATAAAGGAGATAATTAAATGAAATGTTTTACTTGTTCTTTTAAATGGGCGCAGAAATAGGAGGAGTATTAAATGAGGGATTTAAAAGATGTTTACTTAAAGTTAAAAGAGTATGATGGCAGATATTCTCTTGAAATGTATAGTTATGAGCGCACACTTATTATGGACGCAATAAAAAGACTGCTACCTGCTAAGGCAATGCCTGAAATAAATAGTTTAACTGGTAAGAAAGAATATAATTATTGGGTATGTCCTAACTGTAATCAAATCGTCGTTGGTATGCTTGATTATTATTATCATTGTGGACAAGCATTAGATTGGAAAGATTAGCGTTTATGACATTGTTTATACAGAAAGGGGTGACTAAAATTGAAAAACGGGCGCACAAAGAATTTATTAGAAGATATAATATACGGAATAATAAAGACCTTAATAGAAATTGTGACTATAATAATTACTTTTAAGGTATTAGAAATTTTATTTTAACAAAGGTATGTAAGTAAAATTTAAAAATCGGCGCGCTAAAAATATGCGCTTTTATATAATTAGTATATAAATAAGTATAAGCAAGTATATAAAATAAACATAAATTACTAATATATTCTATAATTAACTATTATGCTGAAAACACGTTATAGTTGCACAATAACATTGTGTGTAGCTATCGGTATTCAGTAATAGTCAGAGGCGGTAACACACAATTTGGAAGGTTTAAGGACTTCAATCACTGGCAGACAGGGTCATTTAGGTTATTAGGACTAATTTCTTTTAAGGACTATAAAAACAAAGGACTATGACCTTGCGAGGAGGCTATAATGACAGGTCTTAACAATACAATGACTAAGGTCTCTTAGGTTATTAAACAAAGACCTCAATCACTCTGTAATACAATGGTTGAGGTCTTTTTAAGTCTTTTGACGAGTAATTAAGGTTTATATTATACTATTTATATAAGATATGTATATAAAGATAGACAGGAGGTAATAACTAATGAAGGACTTCTTTTATATTAGTTGTAAGGACAGTCAAGACGGTGGTAAGTGGTATAATCTTTGTGTGAGGTCTACTCATTTTTGTATTTCCGCAGGACCAGACCTTAATGTTATTAGAAAGGTCATTAAGAGATATGTCAAGGAGTTTAATTATGACCCCGACCTTATATTAAGGTCATTAAAAAGCCTCTCTAATGGTGGACGTGTTAGTCCCGCAACTTTTGGGCAAGGAGAAAAGTATGTCAAGGAATACGGAAATGACTTCAAGGACTTTATAGACCAATGTATTAATGAGGTCGCTGAGGACAGAAAAAAGGAGTTTAGAAAGAAATTGACTTCTAAAGGACTAAGGACCAAATTTAACAGAGTTAATAAGTTAGTAATATAAGGACTAAAATACTTTTTAAGGACTATTTATTTGCGGAAATAGTAAAAAACCATTTACAAATGACTTTAGATGTGTTATTATAAACACAAAGAAAGAGGTAATCGACCGCAGAGTGGTTAGGCTATAAAACTGTTATAAAAAATAACAACCCACACTCAATTAAGAGTGGGGTTGCTATTTTAAATAAGGTAATCGCCACAAAGTGGTTAGCCTACAAAAGTTTAATAAAAAAATAACGCTTATATTCGCCAAAATACAGGGGTGTTATTTTTTTATGTATATAAGAATATTAACAATAGTGTTTATAATAGTTAAAATAACCATAATAATATCTATTATATTTATATCCATAATTATCACCTCTTTCCGCCGCTCAACAAAAAATGACGAGTAACGAAAAGAGACTAACACACCCTGCAATGACTACCTCATAATTTAATTATAACATAAATTTTTACATAATACAACAAATTTAATTTTATTTTACCCGCCGTTTATTGCCGTTTTTATAACTATCACAA
>CATJCJ010000780.1 GCA_949738935.1 uncultured Eubacteriales bacterium
ACAGCGCCGTGACTGCTTTTAGCGGTTAAGGTTTGTGAGGCTCCGTGACCGACACGTCCTCTCTTGTCTTTCGCGTTTGGGTGTGAGAGGTTAATCCCATCACCGACCTTTGCCGTATCATAGCCCCGTTTTGTGCCGTTTTTTATTTTCAGTTCCATAACGGCGGAATTTGCCGCTTTTCTATTCGTCATTCCTGATGTGTACCTCGCTATCAGCGTTCTTGCCTCATTCGTGATTTTAGGCGCTGTGTCTGATTGGTCTATAAAATAAAGACCCGTTTTAGCTCCTACTCCTCCCGCTTCACCCGCAAGCGTTATCGAAACTCCACTCGTATCATATACCCTATACTCACGTTTGCCGCCTATAACCTGCTTAAGATACGCTGTGTTACCTCCTTCGATAGGTAATATTTCTCGTCCGCCGTATTTTCTAAGACGTCCAATAGTATACACTCTTTCTCTGTTTTGGGGGACTCCGTAATCTTTAGAGTTGAAAATCTGCCATTCGAGGTCATACCCCGCTTCATCCAGTTCAGCGAGACACTCAAGGAAGTCAAATCCTTTATTGCTTGAGAGCAAGCCTTTAACGTTCTCAACGATAACCCATCGGGGCTTATCCTCTTCTTTTTTGCCTTTGAGGAGGTCAGCGAATTTAAAAAAGAGACCGCTTCGGTCTCCGTGAATTCCCGTTCTTCCTCCGGCGATACTGACGTTTTGACAGGGCGAGCCTGCCGTCCATATGTCGGCTCTTGGAACATCGGTTGATTTGAGTTTTGTAATGTCATTTGAGTACCACTCTCCATCTGTATCATACATTACGTTATATGATTTTACCGCGAATTTGTCTTTCTCACAATATCCTACGCATTTCATTCCGGCTTGCTCTAAGCCTAATCTAAAGCCGCCAAGCTAAATGCCAGAGAAAAAGTCAATAAATGTTAATTTTTTATCTGGCACAGACATCACCCTCTTCCATATCCTGCAAAGCCTCGTCAAGGGTGAGCTTCTGACCGTTTCTCATTACAAACACATCTTTTGTCTGTTCGCCCTTATCCTCAAAGTATTTTAAATATCTTTTCACTGCGACATCAACAAATTTAGGCTCAAGTTCTACACCATAACAAATTCGATTTATCTGTTCACAGGCAATAAGCGTTGACGCGCTTCCAAGAAAACCGTCAAGCACTAAGCCGTTTGATTGCGTACATTGCTTTATCAAATACGCTATAAGAGGCACAGGTTTGCTTGACGGATGTCCGAATCCATCTTTTTCAGAATCCTTTATTCCGTCAAACTCAAAGACCGCCGTTTGCTTTTGGCCACCGTACCATACATGCTTTCCGTCTTTTCTCCAGCCCCATATTATAGGCTCCATATTGAATTTCCAATCTGTACGCATAAACGGAGCCTTTGGCTTTTTCCATATCAGCCCAGCGCCGACTTTAAATCCCGCGTCCTTAAAAGCGTCATAGAACACACGGGTTTTCATTGTGGCGTAAAACTCATATATTGACGCG
>CATJCJ010000781.1 GCA_949738935.1 uncultured Eubacteriales bacterium
AAAACTTTAATTCGGTTCTTATGAAAACGCTTCACACAATGAGAAGCAGGGGCAGCGATAATGGAAAGGTAAATTTGGAGTTAAAAATATCATTAGAGCACGATACTCTGGAATATAATGGTTTTGTTTTTGGAAAGGAAACAAGAGAGTATACCAATCCCATATTTGAGCATAAGGTAACTTCGACTATACAAATAAAAGATAAAGTGACAGGAAGGATTAAGGGCAAATATGAACTTATATCGGAAGATGAGAATTATTATATACAGGAGATAGAAAGTCCTCAGTGTTCACTTTTTGACGATAATCTTAAATTATGATAAGCGGGTGATGTTTATGGAAAAAAGAAATTCGGCATTGGCTAAGAAATGGGATATATGTAATGATATTTTAAACATACTCAGAAAATTGAAGTGCTGGGAATTACGACCCAAAACGGATAACCCGTATAACGGGCGGGAGGTATAGAATGGCGTATACGGATTGGACAGCGGTCGGGGTGGTGTTTGTGATTGTGTTTATGATTAGATTGTATGTGAAAGAAGACGGAAATAAATGAGAAAAATATTATTTAGAGGTAAACGGGTTGATAACGGCGAGTGGACTGAGGGGTATTTTATTGAGCGGGATACGCCGGAATATCACGCTTATATTGTTAAGTCGTTTGAGGGAGAAGTTACTGACAAATGTACGGATATACTTAAGTTTGATATTGCGGAAGTTGTTCCCGAAACGGTTGGACAGTATACAGGGTGTACAGATGATGAAAATAATAAGATTTTTGAGGGTGATTTAATAAGAAATCTTGAGGTATATGATGATGTTTCGGTTGTAAAATACAGTGACGGAGAATTTGTATTACAATGGAAAGATAGCTATGATGACAGTTTGTCAGAATATTCAGTATGCAGTCTTTTACTTGATTTGTTAAAGGTTGGAAATATTTATGATAATCCTGATTTGCTGAAATGGCTTGATGAGGAAAAAGTGCAAGTGTAGATAAAAGGAACTTCCGCCCCTTTTGAAGATACGAATAATAACATACTGATACTGTTATTATAGCATATTTTTCAGAGGGGGCGCAAGTATGAGTTTTACTTTTAAGGAAACTGAGGATAAGATAAAGAAATACTATGAGAGCCTTAAGGTAACAGGGAGGCTGAGGCACAGACTGGAAATCTACAGAAAAAGAAAAATTGATATTGAAAATAAAATTAATAAATCCTTGATAACATTGGAGGATAATTTTACGGCGGTGAATTATGACAGAGCCGGAGGAAGTTCGGGAGGAATAAAGACGTCACCTCAGGAAAAGGCTGTTGATAAGGCGTTTTTAGTTCTGGAAAGAAATCTTGAGGAGGTAAACGCTGAGATATTGCTTATTGAGGAAGATATAAACAGTATAGAGGCTGAAAATTCTGATATGGAATACATATTAAAAGATATGAAACAAGAGTATAAAGAAGTTGCGGAGGCTTTATATAAATATGAGAAGGGAACATTGAAAACAGCT
>CATJCJ010000782.1 GCA_949738935.1 uncultured Eubacteriales bacterium
AAGTAAATTTTTATCTTTTGAAAAATGCGCAAGTACCCTCATTTCAAGATTTGAGAAGTCAATAGCAACTATCTTCCTGCGTTTTTTAGTCTTAGGATTAACACTGCCAATAAATAAACTTCGTATCTGGTATTTATCCTCTTCATCTGCTTTTGGGAGCTGTTGTAAATTCGGACTTGAGCAATTATGAACACATATCTCCGATGCTATAAAATTATGATATTCCTCTATTTCAAGGTCATAAACGTGTCTAATTCCACACTCCTTGACTGAAACAACACTATGATTATAGCATAAATCCAGTTCTTTAATCTTTTTTACTACTTTAGAACGTCTTATATTAAGTTTGCGTGATATAGCATAAGGAACACCTTCACATTCATAAAAGACATTTATAAAATCCTCGTCTGATACATCTCTGTACTGTGTTTGATACTCTCCTGCAACTTTTCTGTAATCAAAACCCACATCTTTACACTTTCTTTTAAAAGTATTAAAATCCATAGGAATATCTCTTATTCGACCTTTACTTTCTCTTACAAGCTGTTCAAGTTCCTCTGCTGTGTAGGAAATGTATCTGTTACTCTCTAACCCACACTTAGGTGTTTGTGGAGTATGACAGAAAGTATAGGTATCTATTCTTCCCTCTTCAAGTAACAACTTAGTGTGATACCTTGTATGCTCTTTTTTACCCATTAACATAAGGTTACCTATACTATTATTACTTTTATTGTGGTCTTTATGATGTATACAAATATCAGGGTCACTACAATTAAAATATTCCCTTTTTATAGTAACTTGTTCCTGCTCACAAAAACTATTCAAGCCATATAAACGTGGTCTTTCGTCTAAAAAACGTCTTAAATGTGCTACACTATCCCCTTTTTTAAGTTCATCTGCTCTAACCCACTTATTATCTCTTAAACATATTTTATGATTAGGAGTACAAACCAAATTTACTGAGGAATGTGTACCTTGACTTTTAAATTGGATTGATACGCACTTTCTTATACCTTTATCAATAACATTTAAAACTTTTCTTATTTTTACATTTCCGTTTTCATCATAGCAATAAACAAGGTCGCCGACTTTAACGTCTTGTATAGATTTATCTTCACCCACACATTTAATAGGTGTATTTTTAGCAATACAACTCAAACGACCACTGTCTGCGCCGATTTGATTAAAATTAGGGTGTGCCTTTCCGTCATCATATAACTTATCAAACATACCATCTATAAACGCGCTTCTTAATTTCTCTAATTTAGAATATTCAAGAATAAGTTTAGCTATTTCAACGCCTTCTTGCTTACGCTTATTCTTATATGTCATTTTGGATATTTTCCTAAATACATAAGCATTTGTCTGTGGTGCGCCTGACGGTGTTTGAGAAATAACAGGGAAATTAAAAGAATTATCAAGTGTTGGAGTTGTTGTATTTTCCCATATTTCAAGTCTTTTATTGTAATCTTTTATTCTTATTTCTCGCTCTTCTTTTGAAAAATAAGACCACTTTTTATTTTCCTGAGGTTTTTTCAGAGGCTTTTTATAACCAAAGAATAGTTCTGCTAATTGCTGATTACTTCCTATGTTAAATTCAATTCCTGCAAACTCGTATATTTTATATTCTATATCCTCAATATCTTCTTTTATTGAAGTCTGCATATCTTTCAGGTGGTCAATATCAACAGTTACTCCCGCTTCTTCCATATCAAATAATACTTTCAAATAAGGTATGTACTTTTTATAAAAAATTTTATCCATTCCCTCTTTTTCAAGTTCATTAAGAAACCACAAATAAAGAATATAGGTGTTAAAAGCGTCGTCCAGTGCATAGGGAGCAAGGTCCTCAATTAGAACAAGGTCAGCGGTGGCTTTCTGATTAGCTTTAAGACCAAATTGTTTTTTAACATCATTAGGTACAGTACTTACAACATCTTTAAAATGCTCCTGACTTATGTTTAATATCTCCATAGAATTTTCTTTAAGACCATTAGGACTATTTTCATCACATAACCAACTTGCGAGCATAGTATCAAATAAATCTTTAGTCTTTATAAAGATATTTAAGCGAGCCATAACGTGCATATCAAATTTTAAACCCTGACCTATTATCCTCACATCTTCACGCTCAAAAGGTTCCCTTAACCAGTCTGCAACATCTTCAAGGTCTATTTGACTATCAAAATCTTCTTCCCGTCTATGACCAACAGGGATATAATAATTATCATAAAATCCCCAAGAAATAGAAATACCAACAACAATAAGATTTCCATTAGGACCATTAACTTTTAGTGTATTTGTTTCAGTGTCAAACGCAAACTCCTCAACAGACATCAATTTTTTATATAATCTTTTTAAAGAGGTCATTGTGGATATTACCTGACTTTTTCTACGTTTGGGACTATTAAAAAGAGAAATAGCAGCCATTTAAAATCACCTTTCTTATAAATTAAAATAAGTGCTTACACATTTATTTTAGCATAAGCACTATTTACCTACAAATCACTTTTATCTGCCGTTAATTTTGTCTTTCAGTATTTTCCCCGCGGTGAATTTTACTCTTAAATTTTTAGGAATTGTCATAGGCTCTTGCGTTCTTGGATTTACTCCTATATGTTCGGGAACCTCAACTATTTCAAACTTGCCAAAACCGACAAAATTGACTCCTTCATCTTCAACAATAACATCTTCAAGGACTTCAAGAAAAGCATTAACCTCAACCGAAGCGGCAGTTTTAGTAATACCTCTCAAATTAGCATATTTTTCAATAAAATACTTTTTATTAACCATTTTCATTTCCCCCTTAATTTCTACTTACGTGAAAATTTTCTACCAATTTTAGGTTTAGAAGATGATTTTTTTATAGAAGAAACAGCCGACCTTTTGAAAAGACTTTTTTTCTTTTTGGGTACGTCAAAAGGTATATCGTCTTCGTCCTCGTCTTCATCACCGACAAGGGTATCATCATAACCATCTTCCTCATATTCGTCCTCGTTATCTTCATCTTCAACCTCATCATATTCATCACGCATACGTAACCGTAACTGCTCCTCAATAATATCATAAAGACTTTCTGTCGAGCCATCAAACATTTCTTTTATATCGTCGTGTAAATCCGCAAATAAATTAGCTAATTCTTTTCTTGTAAACTCAATTTCATCACCAACCTCAATAGTATAACTTGTACCTGTGCCTGTACCTGTTCTTACAATAGTACATTCTCTATGCAAAAGACCCTTTTTAGTGTTTATACGGTCAAGCTGTGACATAACACGAGCACCC
>CATJCJ010000783.1 GCA_949738935.1 uncultured Eubacteriales bacterium
TATAGGGCTGTTGTCGCCATATGTGTTGGTATGAATTTACCGCCTGCCATAAGCAGGCATTTAATATTAAAATCAGGAGCAACGCCTTTAGACGGGCACTATCCAGATATGTGCTATGATGTCGTATTAAACACTTATTGGTATAAAAGCATATACGATGTTAACGAAATGCTGGCAGAGGCGGGTGTTCCAACGCTCACAAAATAGAAAGAGGTGTATTTTTTTATGAAAAAATATGAGTTTACAAAAGAGGCAAAATTGGAGGGAAAGACTAAGCTCCGTCGAATAAAGGCTCTTTTGGACTTTGGCAATGTGCGGAGAGGTACTCTCGGCGGCTGGATTGAGAGGGAGGAAAACCTCTCCCACGAGGGCAACGCGTGGGTGTATGACAACGCCGAGGTGTACGGAAACGCTTCCGTATACGAAAACGCTCAGATACGCAATAACGCTAAGGTTTACGGCAAGGCTAAAGTTTATGGCAACGCTGAAATAAGCGAAAATGCCGAGGTGTTCGACAACGCTTGGGTGTGCAACAGCGCACGAATATACGGCAACGCAAAAGTGTACAGCGGTTAATGGGCGTATGGCAACGCTCGAATATATGGCAACGCTCAGGTATGCGGCAACGCTGAAATCTATGGTAACGCTCGGATTTTCGGAGCGGCGAAAATTTATGATAACTCAAAAATATGCGGCAATGCTGAAATTTGGGACAGCGCCGAAATCTACGGAAAAGCCAAGATATATGGCAGTTCAAAAATTTATGGCAACGCTGAAATTTATGGAACAGCAAAGATTTACGGCGACATTAAGATATACGGCAGCGCTGAAATATTTAAAATGGAGCATATGCTTGTTGTTGGGCCTATCGGCAAGCGTCATAACTACACGACATTTTATCGGAACAGGTCAAATGAGATAAGCGTAAGCTATGAACGCTTTACGGGCAAAATTGACGATTTCCTAAATGAAATCAAAGAAAAATACAAAGGCGATAAATGCGCTAAAGTATACATATCAGCGGCGGAGCTTGCGAGAGAACAAATTGATTTAAAAACAGGAGCGAAAAAACAATGAAAAAACTAAATAAAGTGATACAAACAATTTGTATGATATACAGAGTCACAATAATAATACTTACGCCGATACTCGCATACGCCGCATATAATTGGCGAGGA
>CATJCJ010000784.1 GCA_949738935.1 uncultured Eubacteriales bacterium
GCGGTTTTATGGAAATGCAGGGAAATAAACGTACACTTGGACTTTCAAACTGTGAGAAATATTACGCTAAGGGAACACATGGTATTACAGGAATACATATTATTCCCGAATTAGTTATCGGTATGCCGAATAATTTTCTGACAAAATTATTTCAGCAGATTGACAATAATATAGCAAGAGAGACTGAGGAAGTTGAAAAAGTACGAGTAAATTATGAAAATGTAATGAAACAAGCCAGAGATATAGTTTCCAATATAACAACACCAGAAGAAGCGACAAAAGCTGTTGAGAGTATTAAGATGTTTGAACACGAGCTTACGTCAGAAAAAGAAACAAGAAATCTTTTCTCATCAAAAATAAAGGAACTTGGATATAAGTTTGATAAAGAACGGGGTGTATATATATGCGCTTCTTGATAACACAAAGTCTGCTTGCTTCATGGCAGTATCAGTGGAGTAATTTTGAGAAATACGGTGAGAGGGCAGAGGAATTTCAGGAAAAGGCGGAAAATGATTTTTTATCGGTGCTTCTCAGAGGGACTATGCCAACAAATGAGGCTATGCAAAAAGGAATTGATTTTGAAAAACTTGTTATGGATATTTGCTTTGACAAAGGCAATACAGAAAATAATTGGTATAAGGCGGCAAAAGAGATAGCTGGTGAAGTTAAAGGTGGACAATTCCAGCTTGTGGCAACTAAAAAAGTAAATGTTGCCGGAATTGATTTTTTACTTTACGGCAGGCTGGATTGTCTCAAAGCGGGAGTAATAAGCGATATTAAGTTTTCTGGAAGTTATACTGTTGGAAAGTTTTTTGGAAGTCCTCAGCACCCTATGTATATGGAATTGGTGCCGGAGGCGGAAATATTTACTTATATAGTATCAAATGGAAACAAAGTATGGAGAGAAACTTACAGGCGTGAGGAATGCCGTTCTGTTTTAGATATTATTCAAGAGTTTATTAATTATTTAAAAGAAATGAAACTTCTTTCATTGTATAAGTCTTTTTGGAAAGCGAAAGATACTGATAAATAATTGTGAATGTTACTATAATTACTATAATAACGCCAAGGGACAAAAGTCCTTTGGCGGTGGGGGGTGATTGAATGCCAAACAGGATAATCAAGGAGAGTATCTGCAGAAGTGAAGAGATTGATTCTTTATCCTGGTTTGAGGAAGTCCTGTTCTATAGACTTATTGTGATTTGTGATGATTTCGGGAGATATGACGGAAGACCTAAGATAATAAAAGGTTCTTGTTTTCCTTTGAAAGATGTTACGGTAAAAGATATTGATAAGGCGCTTGGTAAGTTGTCGGCGGCAGGTTTGGTCAGAGTGTATGAGGCACAGGGAAGACCGTACTTGCAATTGGTAACTTGGGCGGACCATCAACAAATCCGTAACCAAAAAAGTAAATATCCTGAATTTGGAGAAGACTGCGTTTTGCTGTCATTTGACAGCAAAGGACAGCGAATGAAATCATTTGATAGCAAAAGACAGCAAATGAAATCATTTGATAGCAAACGCGCCCGTAATCCAATCCAATCCGAATCCAAATCGAAATCGGAATCCAATCCGAATGTATGCTCGGAGCCGCAAGCTGCCGCGGAGGCGCCGATAATTACTCTTTTATTGAATACAGGAGAAGAATATCCTGTTACACAGGAAAATGTGAGTGAATGGATGAAACTTTATCCGTCTGTTGATATAACGCAGTGTCTGAGAAATATGAAAGGCTGGCTAATATCCAATCCGACAAAGAGGAAAACATCAAGAGGAATTATGCGTTTTATAACAACATGGCTGCAGAAAGAGCAGGATAGGGGAGGGACACCAGGGTATAAGCCTGCTGTTAATCAGGGCTTATCAAGTAATTCCAAAGTAGAACAGTTTGCGGCGGAAGCGAGGGAGTGGGCGAATAATGGATAAACAGCAATTTGCGACAATAGCCATAGGCATTAAATCAGCTTATCCGTCCTCAAAGATATTGGAGGACAACGCGTCAATGGATTTTTGGTATTTGATGCTTAAAGATATACCTTACGAAGTGGCGGAAAATGCTGTCATGGAACATATATGCACCAATATTTTTCCTCCAAACATAGCGGAGATTAGAAAATTGTGTATGGAACGGTGCGGAGCGCCTATACTCAGTTTTGATGAGGCGTGGGGAGTGGTGCAAAAGGCAATATCCGCCTATGGCCGGAGACAGATGACGAAAGCTTTTGAGACAATGGATGAACTTACATTGTCTGTTGTAAAAAGTCTCGGATGGACCAGATTGTGTGAGAGTGAGAATATAGTGGCTGAAAGGGCAAATTTTAGGGAGGCTTATGAGTCAAAAGCCAAAGTGCTGCGGGATAATAACCAGCTGCCGGAATTTGTGGCAAAAAATAAGTCGCTGCTGAAAGAGCGGTATATTACAGCGAAAGAAGCGGAAGAAATTTCACATATAGAGTGCAGTGAGTTAATTTGCGATGGGAAAGAAAATTATAATTTTTGAGGAACAGGAGGTTATTATGATAATTACAGATACAAGCGCGAAGGTGTATACATTAGAAATATTGGGCAAGCCTATGGGAAAGCAAAGACCAAAGTTTGGAAAGGGGTTTACATATACGCCTAAAGAAACTGTCGCTTATGAAAATTATATAAAATTTAGTTTTCAACAGAAGTATGGCCAACCTAATCTGAAAGGACAGATTAAGGTGGATATAAAGGTTTACTTTGATATTCCAAAAAGTACAAGTAAAAGAAAAAGGGCTGAAATGTTATCAAATATAATAAGACCGGTGAAAATTCCGGATTGCGATAACATCGCGAAAATAATTTTGGACAGTCTGAACGGTATAGCCTATAAAGATGATAAACAGGTTGTATTTTTGACGGTTGAGAAGTTTTATAGTGATAATCCAAGAGTATGTTTAATGTTGAGGGAGATTGAGGCAAATGAAAACTCATAAAATTTTAATAACGGATGAGATATTTGAAGAAGTAAGGGAAAACTTTAATTCGGTTCTTATGAAAACGCTTCACACAATGAGAAGCAGGGGCAGCGATAATGGAAAGGTAAATTTGGAGTTAAAAATATCATTAGAGC
>CATJCJ010000785.1 GCA_949738935.1 uncultured Eubacteriales bacterium
ATTGTCCATTCGCGGACAATATCGTCTGTGCTTCCGTTTTCGCTTCCGTCATCCCAAGCCGAGGATTCCTTATCCTTAAGTGAAAATATTACATAATATTTGTTCGCCCGCACTTCGCTTGTAACGCTTTTCGCGTCTCTTACCATAGTATAAGAGTCGAATCCGCTTATGGAAACCGAATGTGATAATCCGTCATAATCAAAATTTTCCGGTGATATTGTAGGCGGGGGCAATATGGTTTTTTTTATTGACCAGTTAAGTTCAATAGGGTCTTTGCTGCCGTCTTCCCACTGGAATTCAACTATATCTCTTGAAGATTTTGTTAAGTCACTGCGGTTTGTATAGACCCAATCCTTTAATCCTATGGTTTCGGTATAGTCTCCCGCTTTTGTCTGTTCCGATATATAATTAACCGCAGCCCTTACAAAAGCGAGGTTGTATCCGTTGATTATTTTAGTCCAATTGTCAAGATTTGTATCGTCGTAACTTTTCAGTTCCGGTTTATGCGGTTTGCCGTCATAATCAAAGGATTGAGGTTCAAGATCTGGGCGTTTAAGCTTTTCAATCTTTTTAACAATTTTCCATTCTATGGTTTTGGCTTCTGTTGTAGCGTCTCTCCATATACACGAATCCGTGTCCCTTAAGTTCATTATTGCGGTATAATTTCCGGCAGAATTTTTACTGTCATCGGTTACGGATATTATATCTTTATTTACGTTTAATTCAAGCTTTTTTTGTTCGCTTGAAACATAATAGAGTGTGGCACGCATAGATTCCGTTGAACCGTACCACACATAACCTGTATATTTAAGATATTTCGGATCGGTAACAAAATCTGTTTCCTTCGGTGTTTCAGGAATATCCACATAAATCTTATTGATTTTCCATCTGACTTCTTTATCTTCCGTACCTCCACCTTCCCATTCGGCCGATTCCTTGTCCAAAAGACTGAAAGTCAAAATGTATTCGCCTGCTTTGTAGGCGTTTGTCGCGCCGGTTTGTTTCATTACATTTGAATCATAGCCGACAACGGTAACATAACTTTTCTGTCCCTCACCTTTATAATCAAATTCAAGAATATCCGCGTTGGGAGGTGAAACCGCAATTGAATTTGCTCCTGCAATTAATTTAGGAACATTAAACGTGCTTTTGCGAACATACCAACGCAAAACAATCGTACCTGTCGAGTTTTCTTTTTCGTCTTCCCATTGATATGTAATATTGCTGTTGTTTTTTAAATTAACCAGAATTTCCCAACATTTATCCTCTTCGTTTGCCGTAACAGAGCTTAGTGTTCCCGAAATTGTAACAACGTTTGATGTATATCTTGTGGCTTCGATAATTGTTTTACCGTCATTTATGGTCGGTATACGCAGTGTCCCGTTATAATCAAAATCGAATAACTCAAGTTTCGGCTTAGGCACATAATCTATTCTCTTTTTTATTTCCCATTCTATGGTTTGCTCATCTGTGGTCTGGATATTTGTTTTTTTATCTATCC
>CATJCJ010000786.1 GCA_949738935.1 uncultured Eubacteriales bacterium
CTTTGCTCCGAGATCGTATTCCTCCAGAAACGTATACACGGGCATAGGCAGATCAGCCCACCAATTCGGATAACCGAGAATTATCGTGTCGTATTTCGAGATATCGTCAATGTGGTTTTTCAGCTCGGGGCGCGCGTTATCCGCCTTTTCATCGGCGGCGAAATCGGTAAGAGCGTCGTGGTCGTGAGTATACTCCTGAACCGCCTCGATTTGGAACAGATCGCCGCCAATCGTCTGTTGGATCACATTCGCGACATATTCCGTGTTGCCGAATTTTTCGCCGTCCTTGACTACCACGCTCGCCCTTGCAACCGTGTCAACATCGTCCTCGGGAACGGTGAAATATGCGATAAGAATCCGAGAATTACCGCCTGTCGAGGGTGTGGAATCAGCTTCGTTATCAGCGGAGTCCGAACCGCTTTGCGTTGAATTTTCCGATGAGTCTGTGTTGCTCTGTGAGGAATTTTCCGAAGAAACAGAATTACCGTCACTTGCGTCTGTACCTGTTTCTTTGCTTGAATCACCGTTATTGGCGCAGCCCGTGCAAAGCAATAACGCCGCAAGAATAATTGCAGAAATTTTTTTCATATGTTCACCTACTTTGTAAGTCCGTTTTGTTCGAGATAGCTTGTAATTGCGCTTGTATCCGAGGGTCTTGCAAACAGTCCGTCATGTACCGACGCGTTTTCCGCACAGCCGCGCACAAAATCCATAGACTGCTCGAACTGCTCCGCGTCCATGGAAGCCGATTGTGTAAACGGATAAACGTCAATTCCGCTCAGATCGTAATTCTCCAAAAATGTGCCGATTATCATAGGCGCGGTGTGCCACCAGATCGGATATCCGATAAGAATATTGTCGTATTCCGAAACAGAAGCGGGAAGATTCTGAATAGCGGGGCGGGCATTGCTGTCGCGTTCCTCGAGAGCTACCTCGGTGCAGGGAGTGTATTCCTCGGGATAGGGAACTACGGGAACTATTTCAAACGTGTCCGCGCCTGTCAGATCGGCGATAGTTTCAGCCATTCCCGCGGTGTTAGACGACCATGTGAAATAGACCACCAATGTTTTATCGTCCTCGGGTAAAGGCTCAGGCTGAGATACCGGATCGCTTGACACGGGCGGCTCCGATGATACGGGTGCTGTGCTGCTTTGTTTGGGTGTGCTTGATTCAACTGGCGCAGTCGATTCAGGAATGCTTTCGGACGATTCCGGTGTGCTTTCCGAAACGCTCTCGGTAACGGAGCTTTCTTCGCTTGAAGATGACGATTCCGAAGAACTTGTACTCGTTGAGCTTTGGCTTGTAGAGCCAGTACTTGACGTTGAAGTTGAAGAACTGCTTGATGTGCTGCTTGAACTGTTCTGGATTAACGAGGGTGCGGAAATTCCACCGCCCGAGGTCTGGCTGTTATTGCAAGCGGTCAGGCATAACGCCAATGCCAGACTTGCGAAGATTGTGCTTAATTTTTTCATAGTTATTATCTCCTCTCA
>CATJCJ010000787.1 GCA_949738935.1 uncultured Eubacteriales bacterium
ACGAACGCCATATATTCAGGAAATAATCAAACGCAGAATTGAATTAGATAAGGGCGTTTATTCGGTGCGAGGGGCAATGGAAGATGAGTTTCGGCAGGGTAAGGTGGGAGCCAGATATATTCTGAAGTATATTAAAGCCTGGCTTGCATATAAAATGAAACGAAAATAAAGGTGGAAATATAGTGTGTAATGCCAAAATCTCAGTAATAATCCCTGTTTATAATAGAGAAAAAAGTTTGAAAAAATGTTTGGATAGTGTCATGGGGCAGACTTATAAAAATTTGGAAACTATATTGGTTGATGATGGCTCTAAAGATAGTAGTGGTGTAATTTGTGATGAGTATGCTGCTGGGGATAGTCGGATAAAAGTTATACATCAGCAAAATGCTGGGGTTGCGGCAGCCAGAAATGCTGGTTTGGCAATGGCGACCGGAGATTATATAGGTTGGGTGGATAGTGATGACTGGATAGAGCCGGATATGTATGAGTGTATGCTGGATAATGCGCAGAAATATGAAGCGGATATTGTTGTATGCAGTCGCTTGGAGCAATACGAAAATAGGAGTATTTTTAAAGGCTGGCAGCAAACGAAGATTTTGGATACTGAACAGGCATTGGGATTGCTTTTACAGGATGATATTATAAAAAATTATCTTTGGGATAAGCTTTGGCGTCGAGAACTGTTTGATAATATTCATTTTCCTGATGTGCCAATTTTTGAAGATATGGCTGTAACGTATAAGCTTTTTATTCAGGCGGATAGAGTAGTTTGTTTGCCTGAGCATGGCTATAACTATTTATTTCACACCGGAAACCTTACCGCTGATTCATCGTGGCTAAGTTGTATTACTTTTTATTTTGTGGCTAAAAAGCGTTATGATGAGTTGCAGAAAAAATTTCCACAGTTTGCGGATTTGCTGGCTTGTGAATGTGTTTCTGCGGCTGCTGGAATTTGGGCGATATATTATAGCGTTCCATATAATGAGCGGCAGATATTTAATTTACAGCTAAAAGAGATAGGTGTATTTTGTAAGCAGCATTATAGAATTGCTTTACAAAAAGCCAATATGGGATTTGGTGGTCGGTTAGTTATGCGGTTAACGCCTTATGCCAAATGGTGGGCTTTTGCTTTGACCGGTCTGGTTAATTGGCTTTATAAATTGAAGCACGGACGGAATTTGTAAATATATGAGGAAAGGTATTTGGTTGTAATGCAGTCGGAATTGCTTTTGAATAGCAGAGAAAGAAATATTGAAGAATGTGGTTATCCTTAT
>CATJCJ010000788.1 GCA_949738935.1 uncultured Eubacteriales bacterium
GCTCCCCGCATGGGGAGTGTGGATTGAAATTATTGGATTGTATTCGGTACTGTAAGCGGCGCACATGTCGCTCCCCGCATGGGGAGTGTGGATTGAAATTATCGGTATCACAGCCCAAAAGAACAGGCAAAACCACGTCGCTCCCCGCATGGGGAGTGTGGATTGAAATTAACCTTTTCTTGTAGTTTTCAACCGTATTTACGTCACTCCCCGCATGGGGAGTGTGGATTGAAATCAGACAAATTAAAAAAGCCGGATGAAAAGAAGAAGGTCGCTCCCCGCATGGGGAGTGTGGATTGAAATTTTGGCGATCACGCTTGGTATTAAGTTTTTCCATCGTCGCTCCCCGCATGGGGAGTGTGGATTGAAATAGGGAGGGTATGTACACGCAAACCATAAGCATGTGTCGCTCCCCGCATGGGGAGCGTGGTGAACATTAAGATTTTATCTATACGGTTTCTTGTCTTTGTTTTCAGGCAGGAGTATAGGCCGCCCAGTTTATCTGCCCATGCTCAATTAGGTGCAGGATGATGTTCCTGCCCGAAGTGTCAAAATGCCAGAAATAAAAGAGGACAGACGGAAACCGAAATTTTGCAGGAACTTCTCAACCTGTTTTTCTGGGATGTGATATCGCGGATGACGCCCTTATGGTAACGGTTCAAATCGCGGAACTCCTGGCCCTTTTTTCGGCAATAAAGCTGCCATTTAAAAGTCCGGCGCGTAATAGGGGGAATCATTCGGAATCCCGCATATCTACTTTTTTGTCAGAGATGTTTTTCATGTGGCGTGCGTTTAAAATAATATCGCCAGCGAATGCATCTTCGAATATTTCATAGATGGGCATCCAGTAAATGCCCATTCTTTTCATAGCGACATGACAGCAGTTTTGAGAAACAACCCAATCCCGTAAAGCAATCCTATAAGGGATCAGGGTGGTAAATTCACGGCTTTCAGAGTTGGCTTGCCTAAAGGGGGGATCAGGATACAGGCGACCATTTTTTTTTCGTGGATATTTAGCCCGCAGGAAATTTTCAAAAGGTCTTTCGTACAGAGCATCTCCTTCGCAATAGAATTGGCAGGAGATTTGCCCGGGGTGATACGGACATTGCTACACATGTTAACCGTAAAAGGTGCAGCAATGTGGTGTACTCAAGCGCAAAACTTTTACGTTGAAAAATGGGGTGAAAATCCGCCAAGGTGCGATCAAACGTTATCCTGCCTGAAACTATTATAAAGCAAGTAGAGGCAAAAAACAGTAGTGGAGCCAGTTTTCTATTTTCATTATAGGCTGTGATACTCCCTTTATGATTCGTTGAAAACTGCATGACAATTAGAACATCGTTTCCAGTGCTCAAAAAGGAAGATATAAAGATACAGATTACGCTGTTTGATTCAGATGTTCTGATTTTTGCAGTTGGTAAATAACCCGTATCAGTTTCTTGGCAGTATGGCATACAGCAATATTATAGTGTTTGCTTTTGTTAAATAAAGCATAAC
>CATJCJ010000789.1 GCA_949738935.1 uncultured Eubacteriales bacterium
CAGATTTGTTGACAAAAACGGAGTGCTGCGTGTCGGCATTATGAGAAAACTTCTCCCATTGGAGGCATGGCGCTTGCAGGGCTTTAGTGACGAGCAATTTAATAAAGCGGCGGCGCTCGGATTGAGCGATAGCCAACTTTACAAATGTGCCGGAAATGCCGTCTCTGTCCCTGTTATAAAAGCGATTGGAGAAAAAATTCGGGATATTATTTTTGATGGAGGTGGAGCAATTGACTAATTGCATAGCAAACAGACTGCATTTGTCGGGAGATCAAAACAGGATCGACGAACTTTTGGAAAGTATCAAGGGCGAGGAATCCGTTATAGATTTCAATCGAATCATACCTATGCCCGAGTCGCTTAACATTGAGTCGGGAAGCCGCACCAACAACGGTCTGAAAACGTACAAGGACTTCGTTGCGGTCTATACGATGGACGGCACATTGGAAAAAGATTTGCTGAACATTCCAAAGGAAAGCGAAGAAAACTTTTTGAAAATGCGCTCAGATATTGACCATGACACATGGGAGCTTGGCAGGACGGCATTTCAGAATGAGCAGAAATACGGCGCAGCCGATTGGTATCAGTTTCATAATGAGTTCTGGGGATCGAAATGGGATGCGTGGGATAGCTTTTTGAGCGAAGATAACACGATTGAGTTTTACACGGCTTGGTCAAGGGTAATGCCTATTGTTCAAAAACTTGCGGAGAATTATCCCGATATCAAATTTGAGTATTCCTGGGCTGACGAGGATCTCGGCTGTAATGTCGGAAGCGCTGAGTTGGAAAACGGACAAGTTGTTCACGATGAGTTCTTAACGCCGCAATCAAAAGAGGCTTTTGAGCTTGCATGTGAACTTTGGGGAGATGAGTGCCTTGAAGTAATGGGGCTTGTTTTCAATGAAAAGTTGGGGACTTACGAATATCATGACGAGCCGAACGAAAGCCCGCAGATGAGCTGAAAGGAGAAATATGACACCTATAAACGCTAACGAAACGGGCTATGAACGTTTCGAAATACTTGGTCGTGACGCACTTTTTACAAGTTTGCGAATCGATCGAAAGTCGCTCCCCGAGGGACTTCATGCTTATGATTTGCGCGATGAGGATTCAACGGGAGAAATATGCGAGCTTAAAAGCCATGTTATGGTCAACCACTGGGGAACGGTTATCGTGAAAGAGCCTATTGAGGGCGCGGATGACGGCATTGACCTTGACGAGAGTGATTACAACTATCTCGGCGAGGAAATGACGCTTGACGAGTTCGCAAATCCCGCTCCGACAATGGAGCAGACAATGTAATAAATAATTGTGTTCGCCTGTAAAACAGCAGGTGCAGCACAACTCCAAATTATAATATGTTGATCGGTCACCTTGCTGTTTTGCAGCAATACACAATGTAGGAGGTGAAAAAAATCAACAGTTTTTTGAGCTGGATCGGCGGTAAAAAAAGCAGCCGTGATATTATCGTGCCACGCTTTCCGATGTTCTA
>CATJCJ010000790.1 GCA_949738935.1 uncultured Eubacteriales bacterium
GGATCTGACGATTTTCCTATACTATGACATTTATATTCAGTGACGGGAAAGGCGGAAACATGAAACAGGAACCGACAGCCGTAACAATGGCAGGGATTTACAAATTATTAGATATGGAACTGTCAGACATAAACGCGGACATTATACGGGTTCAGGAGAACGCAGCGGCGGAAATGATATCAGAAACGGCGGACGGGATTCTGGACGAGTTAAGAAGGATATTTAGAGAGATGCAGGACGTCTGGATATACGGCGACGGTTCCGATCAGGATCCGGAAACGATACACGCCTGTCTGACTGAAATTTACAGAGCAGGGATCCAGATCGCCGGACTGTCGGTCAGACTGGCAGCAATCACAAGACACGGGATTATCCAGTCGGAACCGCTGAAAAGAATAGACAGCGGATTCTAAGAGGGCGAAAGCATGGAAAAACAAATTGAAAATTTAAGGGCGGAACTTCTGAAAATAGGGATCCGGACGGATCAGGATTTACGCGACGCGATCGGGAAACTTCCGCCGCTAAAGTTGCATATTATGACGGGCATTATCAGGCAGCAGAAAGGGGCAGGAAATGGATCTGAAAGGAAATGTAATTTATGCGGTTGATTTTGACGGGACATTATCATTCGGGAGGTTTCCCGGCGTCGGGGATCCGAACGATAATCTGTTCCGGTTCCTGAAAGCAGAAAAGGAGCGCGGGGCGCGCCTGATCCTGAATACTTGCAGGACAGGGGACGATCTGGCGGTCGCGGTGGAGTATTGCCGGGATCACGGACTGGAATTTGAATTCGTAAACGAGAATTTACCGGAACTAATAGAACTATACGGCGGCGACACGCGGAAAATAAACGCGGATTTTTACATAGACGACAAAGCCGTGAACCCGATCGCCGGACATTTTACCGTCGTTCCGGCAGGGTTCAATTTCAAAAAGGAATAAAAGGATCCCGGCGAAAGGCGGGGAGCCATAACGCCGGGATCCAAAGAATCAAACCATATTTATTATACCAAAGGGCGGGGAATATGTCAAAACGGAGAATCAGGGACAGAAAGAAAAGGATCAGGAGAATAAAAAGGATCCGGCGCGTGGTCTTATCAGGAACGGCGGTCGCGTCTGTCGCGGTAGTCGCGATAATTACATATCACAAGGTCACGCCGGAACAGGATAAAACGACGGAACCGATCGCGGTCATCCAGACGGAGCCGATCGCGCCGGAAATACATATTGA
>CATJCJ010000791.1 GCA_949738935.1 uncultured Eubacteriales bacterium
AATCGGTACACTCTAAAATTCTTCCGGCGATAACTTCATCAATGTTAAAAAAGTTATCTATACGCATTGCCTTATAATAGATTGTATAGTATAATGTAAAAAAATAATTAAAAGATTATAGTATGTTTAAAATCAAAGGAGAATTAATTATGACAACCAAATTAAAAAGTATGCTTTTAATATTAACTGCAATTATATCTTTGTTTTCTTTTAATATTATTGTTCATGCTTCCGAATTGCCTTCGGGAAGCGGAACTGAAAACGATCCGTATATTATAACAAGTTATGATGAGTTTTTACTTATAAAAGACTTTCCGGACGGACATTTTAAATTAGCTAATGATATTAATTTGCCGGCGGAATGGACTCCGATAGGTGTAGATAGTGGTTTTCTTTATCCTGATGTTACTGAGTCTGATTTTACAGGAGTACTTGATGGAAATGGTTATACTATAAGTATGGAGAAAACAGAAAATTACGCTGGTCTTTTTTGGCAGAATTTCGGAGCAATTAAAAATATTTGTTTAATTGGAGAATTAGACGGATACTTTGTCGGTGGAATGATAACCGGAAAGAATTTTGGGACTATCGAAAATTGTGTTACAAAAGGAAGTATTGTCGGCAGACTTAGACCTAACTATTATCCAGGCAATCCATATATGGGAGGTATTGCGCAATACAACCTTAGAGACGGAGTTATTAAAAACTGTTATTCATTAGTTAATATGGAGTGGCCTAATACCAGCCTTACAAATGAATATACGTGGATTATTGGCGGAATAGCCGGTGAAAATCACGCTAAAATAGAAAACTGTTATTACGCCGGAGTTTTACCGCCGCCAGCTAAAAACAGCGGAGGTATTGTCGCTATCTCCAGCGACACCGATGGCGAATATATAGAAAAACATTCTATAAGCGGCTGTTATTATGACTACGAAATTGCCGGCGGTAAGGCGTGGGACGGTGACGGAAAATTCTGTACCGCCAAAAGTACAATGGCAATGAAAATGAAAGTAACATATAAAAACTGGGATTTTGAGAATATATGGGCAATTAATGAAAACGCAAATAATGGTTATCCGTATTTAAGAATAGAAAAATCCATAGCAGCAGAAATACCTTCTCAAAATTATTCTTATGAAATAATTGACGTTTCATTAAAAACCACATCAGGAGAAAATTTAGAACAAGTTCCCGCAAATTCGGCGTTTATTGTTAATTTAGACTTTATAAAAAATAAGGAAAGAAATGAAAAAGATTATATATTTACAGCGGTTTACGATAAAGATGGAGCGTTATTAAATCTTGATTATGTATACGCTGATTTTGTTGAGAATAATACATATTCATTAGGCTTTTATGTTCCAAAACAAGAAAAAGAAATTGGAAAAATAAAAGCGTTTATTTGGCATAGTTTTGATGATATGAAAAATTTATGCGAAAGCAAAGAATTAAATTGGTGATAAGAATATAAGGAACATTTGAAAAA
>CATJCJ010000792.1 GCA_949738935.1 uncultured Eubacteriales bacterium
ATGTGTGGGTGAGGCTGTGAGCCTTGCCCCTTTGATTATGCGGGTTTATTATAACGGAACACCTGTTGAATTTGATGAGGTTTTTAGTGTGAAAGGGGTGATAACCGGAAATATGGGAGCAAAAGAGAGCTCTGATGCCGAATCCCTGGCAACGGTAGGGGACAAATTTATATGTATGGCAGGAAATGATAACCAGAGTCTGTACGTTCTTGGAAAGTTTGAGCAAATAGGTATAAAAAGCAAGTAATCAGTTATAATAATTTTTAAAAGCTTGTTGACACGTATAATAAATACGTGTATAATATATAATACAAGGAGGGTTAGGAATGACAACGAGAGAATTAAAAAAATTACTTAAAGATGACGGTTGGTATGAAGTCAATCAGAAAGGTTCTCATATACAATATGAACATCAAATTAAAAAAGGAAAGGTCACACTTCCTGACCACAGTGGGGATATTCCTAAAGGAACACTCAATAGCGTATTAAAACAAGCGGGGCTTAAATAATTTTACTTGGATAAACTTATATATTACGAGGTGATTTTTAATGAAAGGTACTACTTATTTTGCTGTTTTTGAACCAAGTCAAACAGGTTTTGGAGTTTATTTTCCCGATTTGCCGGGATGTATAACAACAGGCGGTGATATACAAGAGGCGAAAACAATGGCGGAAGAAGTTTTAGGATTGCATCTTTGGGGGATGGAAAAAGATAATGAAGAAATACCAAAACCGACTGTTCCTCCTTTTGAGGATTTGGAAGATAACGCTTTTGTTATGCCTATAACTATTTATATGCCACTTGTTAAAAATGAGATGGAAAATAAAGCTGTAAAAAAGACGCTTACTATTCCTTATTGGCTTAATGCACTTGCAGAGGAAAATCAAGTTAATTTTTCACAACTCTTACAAACGGCTTTAAAAGAATATTTGAGAATCTGAAGGATTAAAAGGCACTCCGAAAGGAAAGCCTTTTTTTATGTACAGAGGCGGCGCAATAAAATTTGTAAGCAAGGTTTACCGCCGTCTCACACGGCGGGTAGATGGCTAAAAAAGAGCAGTCTTCTAATTGATTAAAAAAAGAGGTGGTAATTGTGTTTCCAAGTGTTTTTATAGAGCAAAGCTTAACTAACGACGAGGAAAAAACAGAGGATAACGGCGTGGACTTTCTTTTTGATTATGAGGCAGGACAGCACATTATGAAAGGCTCTGTTCTGGCGGAATGCGGAAGCTTACGAAAGGTGCGCCAATATATAGAGACTGTTCTCAGAACACCATCGAATGTATACAAAGATTATATAAAAGGCGAAACAGAGTCGTTTGGATTGAGTATATACAAATACATAGGCGAGAAAACCTTGCCTATGGGCTATATAAACAGTGAACTTAAAAGAGAGGTTACAGAGCATTTATTAAAACATCCTTTGATTTCTGAGGTTAAGGACTGGAAAGGCAAAAGAGAA
>CATJCJ010000793.1 GCA_949738935.1 uncultured Eubacteriales bacterium
AAAGAAAATTATATAGATTTATAAAAAATAAAAATTTTTATGGAGGTATGCCTATGGCAAAAAATAAAACAGAGATTAAAGTAACGGCTGTATATGACGGAGATCTTGACGCTTCTGATGTATTTATAGATTTAATAGCGCAGAAATATGGGAAAAACTTAAACGAGCATCTTGTCAAAAAAGAGTGTATGGAGTATAATAATGTCAAAGGTTCAAAAGAGTCAAAACCGTCTGGATTGTGCGGGTAAAAGGCTATGATGAACAAATTTGATTATGAAACAGCGAAGAAAACATTTACTGATAATTATAGGGCTGCTATATATTGCAGACTGTCAAAAGACGATGATTTAAAAGGTGAGAGCGCCAGTATAGCGAATCAGCGTGATATGCTCGAAAAGTATTGCAGAAAGCAGGGCTGGGAAGTTGTATCTGTATATCAGGACGACGGTTACACAGGATTGAATATGGAACGTCCGAGTTTAAAGCGTATGCTTAAAGCTGTTGAACAGCGTCAGGTTAATCTTGTTATTACGAAAGATTTAAGCCGTTTGGGACGTAACTATCTGCAAACAGGTTATCTTACCGAGGATTTCTTTCCAAGAAATGGCGTTCGATATATCGCTATGAATGACGGAATTGATACTTTGCTTGATAACAACGATATTGCACCGTTTAAAAATATACTAAATGAACTTTACAGCAAAGATATTTCAAAGAAAGTACATTCCTCATATCTCTTAAAGGCTCAGAAAGGTCAGTTTACAGGTTCCGTCGCTCCCTTTGGGTATAAAAAAGACCCTGATAATAAAAATCATTTAATTATAGACGAGGAAACATCTCCGATTATTAAACAGATTTTTGATTACGCTTTAGAGGGTCACGGCCCGAATTATATCCGCCGCAGGCTTGAGGAGAAAAAAATCCCTTGTCCGGCTTGGTGGAACCGTAAACGTGGCTTGCGTAAAGTCTATACCAAGTGGGAAAAGAAAGACCCCGAAAACGGAAGTTTTATGTGGGATTTTTCCGTAATTAAGGAAATACTGATGAATCCCGTTTATATAGGCGCAATAGCTTCTCAGAAGGTTTACTATAACTTTAAAATCGGGGTTATAGGTGATAAAAAACCTAACGAGTGGATTGTGGTTGAGGGGTGTCACGAACCTATTATTGACAAAAACAGTTTTAATATTCTGCAAGAAAAACTTAAATCTCGTCAGCGTCCAAAACAAAACGGTGAGATTAGTTTGTTCGCCGGACTTATAAAGTGCGGAGAGTGCGGAAAAGCGCTTGTTATTCGTACAACTCACGATAAGAATCCGAAAAAGATTTATGCCTGCAAGACTTATAACTCTTTTGGTAAAAAACATTGTACACAGCACAGAATTGATTTTGATACTCTGTATTCTCTTGTTTTGAATAAAATACGTGAATGTGCCAAAGC
>CATJCJ010000794.1 GCA_949738935.1 uncultured Eubacteriales bacterium
GCCGCCAGTATCAATTACCGTAAAATCGCGGTCCAGCCAGGTGGCGTCACGATACAGGCGGTCACGTGTTACGCCGGGCACGTCCTCCACGATAGCATGCCTGGCGCCAATCAACCGGTTAAACAGCGTGCTCTTGCCTACGTTTGGCCGCCCCACGATGGCCACAATCGGTTTCATCAAATCAATCCTTTCAATCTTCCTATATGCTTATCTAATCTTTATATCATATTATTATAACACATCATAAAAAAAAGTGCAACTTATCATTTTGTAAATTGCAATTTATTTCTAGGCATGGTATAATATAATTTAAATACGATTTTGTTAAGCAAAATTTTAGAGATAATTTATTATTTAGCAAAATGATAATCTAATGAACAGTTTTTCTAATTGTGAGGTGTTGTAGAAAAATGCAGAAAATAATTTTTGGTATGCTGCTAACCTTTATCGCCACCCTTTTTGCCCTCTGCACATTTATAATCGCCGCTTTGCAGCCTTGGAACTATAACGGTATCGGCGGCTTGCTAGGTTCTTTCCTGGGCACACACATGCTGGTTCCGTTCATCATCTCAATGTCTATAATGTGTCTGGGGCTGGCCATTTGCGCAAAAGAGGCTTTTTCCAAAAAAAAGAGGTGAGAATATGATTTACACAATCAATAAAATTAAAGATATTCTAATTGAAAATTAATTTCAAAGGAGTTTAGCAAAATATGCAAGAAAACGCCAAACTGCGCAAATGGTGCGCGCTGTTAACTGCTGTTATCGTTTACTTCATCGTTCATGAGGGCTGCCATGCGCTGGTTGCCACATGCTTTGGCGCGCTGGAGAGAGTGCGCCTGCTGGGTCTGGGCGTGCAGGTAGTCGTCAAACAGGAGCTTTTAAGCGACTGGCAGTTAGGCGTTTTTTCTATAATCGGCAGTATCGGCACCCTACTTGCCGCTTATCTGCTGCTGACGCTGACTAAAAACATCGTGCAGACCAACAGCAAACTAATCAAAGCTATTGGCTATTATACAACATTTACTCTGCTGCTGGTTGACCCCATATATATGACTTTTTTATATAAA
>CATJCJ010000795.1 GCA_949738935.1 uncultured Eubacteriales bacterium
ATCCGGCGCCCAATTAACATTGCAGTTCACATTATTTTTCCTGTCGTAAGCCATTTTCCACTGCCCGGGAGCAGCGTCCGCGATATGATAACAAACCGCACCCTTACCGCGTTCCGTCGGCAATTCGGACGTTTCAAGCGTCGTGCCATCGGGCATTATAAAAGCAACGGTCGGCTCTTCAACATCATAATACAGCGTCACCGCCATATCGCTTGAACTTTCGAGATCGAAGATATTCACGGTATTCGGCAGCGCGACCGAAACCAAACTTTCCGAATTACCGTCGGATTTTTCTCCGCAGCCCGAAAGCGCAAACATCGCCGCCCATATAAGCGCGGCAAACGTAATTTTCTTTTTCAAATCAACACCTCCAATTCGGCTTTCCAACGCTGTTTCTGAGCAGCATAACTCCTGCGAAAATCGTCAGCGTTGTGGGATCGTCGATTAGCGACCAATCGCACAACTCGCTCAGTGAAACGTCAGATTTTCCATCATACACAGTTCTCGCTGCTTTATAAAGCGCATAACCCTCGGTCGAAATCCCGCTCAAATCAATCGTGTCAAAATTTACTGCGTACCTTGCAATCGCGTTTTTTGAGCGCTCCCACAAAAGTTTATCTGCGGACAAAAGAAAAACCGCAGCAATAAATTCACCGCGATTGCTGTAATAATCTGAATTTTTCGGAGATATAAATTCCGTAAAATTCTTTCTGTGATAATAGTTTTTAAACCGCATTTTCACTGTTCTCACCCCTTTCCGCAGATAAGTTTTTCGAGATCGCGATATCCAACTTTTTGCCGAGATCGTTCAGCAGCTTGACCATGTCCTCGGTTAATGTTTCGCACATCTCGGAAACCGCGTAAACGCAGTAGTAGAGCGCTTCCAGCTCCTCATCTCCGAACACGCGTTCAGAGTCGACCAATCCCGAAAGCACCGCAAATTTCTCCCGCGCCTTGTCGTAGTTCGCGAAAAAATCGGGGTATTCTTCATCGCTCCAGACGACAAATTCAAACCCCGATTTTCTGTCAAATCGCGCTGCCATTTCCGCGCCGCCAACCCGATAAATAATTCGATATCCGTCCGAAAAATTCGGAATATTTATCGGTTCTCCGTTTTCGTAAGCGGCGCAGTAATTTGAAACATTCGCGCACAGCCGTTTGATGTGGAGGAATTTCTCCGATTCTTCATTGGTAATTCCAGATATTTTTTCGGCTGTTTCATAACTTATTTCCGCAATTTTAGCGCCATCGTACATTACGGAAATTTCGTCATTCTGTTCCCTGTAAACCGCGCTGCAATCAAGTTCCTTGACTCTGCGCATAATCTTGTTTTCAAAATAATTCATCTTGATTTCCTCCTACATCAACATTTCCAACTCGTCGCTCGGCTGCTGTTCCGGAATATTTTCCGAGATTTTTTCGTTCAA
>CATJCJ010000796.1 GCA_949738935.1 uncultured Eubacteriales bacterium
ACACAAAAAATCAGCAAAAATAAAATCATTTTGGAGCGTAATGATATTATTTTCACTGATTTTTTGGATATTTTAATAGTTTTTAGACAGGCTCTTAGAAAAGCAAATTTTGTCAAATTCCACAATAAAAATAGGCATTAACGAAAGTATAGCAGTTATTGCCCATTGAAAAGAATTCAATGGCGTTACCTTAAATATAATTGAAAGAGGAGGTACCATAACAACGCCAACTTGAAGAATTACTCCCATAATTAAAGCGTATATAAGGTATTTATTAGCGAAAATACCCTCTTTAAAAATAGAGTGTTCACTTCTCATATTAAAGGCGTGAACAAGCTGAGAAAGGCTAAGCACACAAAAAGACATTGTTCTGCCAACAGAAAGTCCATCTTTTTCATCAAAAAATATATTTCCTATCGCAAAAGCTAAAAGAGCCAAAGAACCAATCATCATACCCTCAATACAAATTCTTATCCAAGTATTTTTTGTAAATAATCCGCCTTTTGCACCGCCTTTTCTTCCGTCCATAATGTCTTTATTTTCAGGGTCAAGACCAAGTGCTATAGCCGGAAGAGAATCCGTCACAAGATTAACCCAAAGCAAATGTATCGCCAAAAGAGGAGTAGAAAATCCAATAATCATAGCCGTTAATATCGTCATTATTTCACCTATATTGCTTGATAAAAGAAAGTGAACGGCCTTTTTTATATTAGAGTAAATTACCCTTCCTTGTTTTACAGCGTGAACTATAGTAGCAAAATTATCATCAGCCAATACTATATCAGACGCCTCTTTCGCCACATCTGTTCCATTCATACCCATAGCGCAGCCTATATCGGCCGCTTTCAAAGCTGGAGCGTCATTAACTCCATCACCTGTCATAGCGACTATATGACCTCTGTTTTTAAAGGCTTTTACAATTCTAACCTTATGCTCGGGAGAAACTCTCGCGAAAACAGAATATTCCTCTATTTTGTTTTCAAGTTCCTCATCAGATAGTTTTGATATATCCTCACCAGAAATCGCTTTATCTCCTTTTTCAGATATTCCAATTTTCTTACCGATAGCCTCAGCTGTCAGCAAATGGTCGCCTGTTATCATAACTGGTTTAATTCCGGCGGTTTTACACTTCTCAATAGCTTCGGCAACCTCCATACGGGGAGGGTCAATCATACCGGTAAATCCAACAAAAATCAAATCGCGCTCTGTTTGTTCCGTATCAGGATTTTTTTGTATGTATCCAATAGTTTTATAAGCGACGGCAAGAACTCTTAAAGCGCTTTTAGCCATTTGTCTATTTTTTTGGAGAAGCGTATTTTTCACAAATTGGGTCATTTGTACAGGAGCGCCGTTATTAAAATAGTGTGTACATTTATTTATAAGTATATCAGGAGCGCCTTTTGTTATAACCATATATTTACTTTTCCCAAGATTATGAATTGTTGTCATAAGTTTTCTGTTTGAATCAAAAGGTATCTCTCCAACTCGGGGCATTTCTTTCAAAAGTTTATTTTTATCTATACCATATCCTATAGCAGAAGCGATTAAAGCGCTTTCCGTAGCCTCACCCATTATTTCTCCTGTCTGATTTAATATAGAATCATTGCAAAGAGAAGAATAAGTCAATATTTTATCTTTCAAATCCTGGGGATAAATTTCAACAACTTTCATTTTATTTCGAGTGAGCGTTCCTGTTTTATCCGAACATATGACACTTGAGTTTCCAATCGTCTCAACGGCAGGCAATTTTTTTACTATAGCGTTTTTCTTTGCCATTATCTGAACGCCTATTGCGAGCATAACTGTAACAATCGCGGGAAGTCCTTCAGGGATAGCCGCGACAGCTAGACTTATAGAAGTCATAAACATCTCAAACGGAGGAATACCTCTGAAAACACCAAGAAAAAATATAACAAAACAAATACCAAGAGCACCAAGACCAAGGGTTTTTCCTGTTATAGCGAGTTTTCTTTGCAAAGGCGTTTGAGTTTGTTCCTCAGTCATAATCATTGATGCTATTTTTCCTATTTCTGAATTCATTCCCGTTTCGCACACAATAGCCTTTCCGTGTCCTAAACTAACAGATGTTCCCGAAAAAATCATATTTTTTTTATCTCCTAAAGGAATACTTTTTTCAAACACCACTGTCTCATCTTTTTCAGATGGAATACTTTCGCCCGTCAAAGCTGATTCCTCAACTTTAAGACTAGATGTAAAAACTAATCTTGCGTCAGCGGGAACAAAATCACCTGTTTCCACAACTATCAAATCCCCTGGGACTATTTTTTCAGCTTGTACAATTTTTAAATTTCCGTTTCTAATTACCTTTGCTGTAGGAGCAGACATAGTTTTTAAAGCATTCAAAGCTTTTTTAGCCCGACTTTCCTGAATTATACCCAAAACAGCGTTTAACACAACAATAAATAAAATTATTATTGGGTCAAAAAAATCATTTTCCCCCCTTATAATTGAAAGTGTAAACGAAATCGCTGCTGCCGCTAACAAAACGACAATCATAAAATCTTTAAACTGCTCAAAGAAACGAATTAAAAGGCTTGTCTCCTTTTTTTCCTCAAGTTTGTTAAAACCAAATTTCACAAGTCTTTTCTCAGCCTCAACATCTGAAAGTCCTTTGATTTGATTTGTGGAAAACTCTTTTTCCGTTTCCAAAATACTTTTTTTAAACACATCCATAAAGTGACTCCTTTCTCTTATGATTCCAGCCAAAGACAATATCAACAAATCAAATATAGTAAACCAATAAAAAATTGAATTGCTATAAAAAACCTTGATATATTAGGGAATTTTTTTATTGGTTCGCATTGAAAATTTTACAGATTGCTATAAAAAAATTGAGTTTGTGATATTTCTTTAAATTTATTTTCTCTAAAAATTATATTCAAGCAAAACAATAATATTCTTTATTTTTTCATTGTCAAAAACATATCTACAAACATATAGTAAGGTAGTGTCAGAATAATTTGGCGGTGAAAATATGATATATATGATTATTTTAGCATTTTCATTAAGTATTGACGCGATAGGGATAGGATTATCATACGGAATAAGAGGTATAAAAATTCCCTTAACAGCAGGCGGTGTTATTGGCATAATTTCATTTTTTGTAATTTTTTGCTCAATGGTCTTTGGTAAATTTTTATGCAATTTTATAACAGAAGATATGGGAGAAATTACTGGAACTATTATATTACTCGCAATAGGAATATGGATAATATTTCAGAGTATAAAAAGGCAAAATACACCTATGAAAAAAGAAAAAACACTTAATTTTATAATCAAGCCTCTTGGTATTACCATAAAAATAATAAGAACCCCCGAAAGCTGCGACTTAAACAAATCTTCAATAATCGAACCTTTCGAAGCCATTTATCTCGGTGCCGCGTTATCATTCGACTCAATAGGGGTTGGAATTACATCTTCAACTTTCGGATTTGATAAATTCATTTTTTCTTTGATGGTTTGCATGTTCCAAATTATTTTGTTGAATTTAGGAACATTGTTTGGAAAAAAAATAAATAAGATTAAATATTTAGATAAAATATCAAACATACTTTCAGGCGGAATATTGATAAGCATAGCAATGACAAAACTTTTTTTAAAAATGGTTGATTGTATAATGAAATAGAACGCAAAAACAAAAAAATCATAGCAATCTATAGTATAATGTTCATAACTAGAAAAACATAACTAAAGGAGATTGCTATGACTCAAAATAATAATACTACAAAAAACAGAAGCTTTAAACAACTAAATTTTGAACAACTCAAATTAATTAACGTAAGTTCGATTGAATATCTATAAAAACATCTAGATTTTTACTCTAATAACAATGTAACTGTAATATTACTATCACCAGGAATTGTTTTTTATTCTTCTTCTGTAACGTTATCAATTTTTCCAAGTCGGGTAAAATTCTATGAATTTGTATCATAGTAAATTACAAATGAATTACCCTGATATATCACTGCCAGATACATTAGTCATTTTTTGCGCAAGTGTTCTTGTATTATTTGTTGCTGAAAAATAAACAACAGCCGTTTTTTTATCTGATTTATTATTCATTATACCGTTTTCTGTAAGCCAAGCTTCTATTCTATTATGGTCATAGAATTTGTCTAAAATCTAAAAAAAGCCTGTCTAAAAACAAAATATACACAAAAAATCAGCGAAAATAAAATCACTTTGGAGCGTAATGATATTATTTTCACTGAATGAAATTTTAATAGTTTTTATACAGGCTATTAGTTTTTGTGGTCGCATACCTGTAAAGCAACAACAATTTTCAATCATAAAATTCTTTTAATTAGTGATATATAACTAACAGAAACAATTTTAGTGATATATCATTACATTATTAATTGTTAGGAGGCTTTTATGGGCATATGTGATGTTGTAAAAGAAAGAATATTGTCATTGTGTAAAGAACGAGGTTTAACACCAAATGGTTTGAGCTATTCATCAGGTGTACCTCAATCAACTATAAAAAGTATATTGAATGATGAAAGCAAAAACCCCGGAATTGTAACTATTAAAAAACTTTGTGATGGTCTTAATGTATCAATAATTGAGTTTTTTGATACTCCTGAATTTAAAAATTTGGAGCAGGAATTAAAATAAAATTTATTTTCTATGCTAAAAGGAGGTAAAGTTATGGCTTTTTTGTTTAAAAAAGAGGTATTAACTTATGATAAAAATAATAAAAAGCCTGTTTTAAAATGCAGTATTTGCAATGGTGAACAAGTCGCTGGTTTTAAAGATTTATCTACAGGAAAATTTGAAGATATTATGCTTATAAAAAATGATAATGATTTAAAAAGGTTTATGAAAATCTATAACATAGATTATATTGATAAAATCTATTGAGGGTTTGAATTTTTTTCTGTAAATTCAATTCTTCTATGATAAATAATATAAAGGAGAAGGCATTTAAAGTCTTACTCCCTTATTTCTTTATAATTTACCGCAAATATGCCAATAGTAGACAATATCTGCCAAAAAGAAAAAATATTTATCGGCAGTATGCCTTTTATCAACTTGTATATAAATACGCAAATATAAAAAGCAGACAATGCAACAGATATGCTTATTGATTTCTTTAATTGCAATATTTCATTATTGTAAGCCTTTCTTATGTGTAAAAACTTTTCTTTAACAATATCAATTCATTTTATGCTTACAAAAATCAAAATCATAATCAGAAACAACGATAAAACAGCTGTTATTATATAACAAACTATATTGGAAATGCCCAAAAGACGGAATTTATCTGAAACATACAGATATAAGTCTTTTAACACAATAAATAATGATGAAATGTTGTCTATACTTGCTAAAAACCACTTGACACTTTTTTGCAGAACTTCATTATGTTTATTCAATAACAACAAGCCTAGTATTGCCATAAATATTCGCATACCTATAAAATAAGTTGAATATTGAGATATTGTAACCGTTTGGTAAACAGCCGTGTTCTTGTTTTGATAAGAGAAAACATAAAAGCTTTTGAAACTGAAAATGGAGAAATTGATGGAAATATTATACCCAAAGTTAATGTAAAGCTTTCACGAAAATAAAAGCAGGAATTTTTATATTTATAACGTAAAAATAAAATGGAATTATGATGAAAATAACTAATTTTATTGGAAAAACAAAAAACGCAGCTTAACAGCATTAAGAGGAGGATTTTTATAAATGAAAATTTATAGCATTTGGAAAAAGTTCTTAAAAAGACTAACGGCGGCTTCGATTGCGATTTTTATGTTGCTTACTGGTATTCCGATATACTCGGCGACTGAAATATCGTTGCCGGAATTGCAAAGCGAGGTCCAAACAGGCAAGGTGAATAATAAAATTCTAGCGTTTGATGGAGCGGAGGGCGGCGGAATGTGGACGACAGGCGCGAGAGGAGCTGAAAAGCCCGAAATTTATCATGTAACCAATCTTAATGACAGTGGTTCTGGTTCATTTCGTGACGCTGTTTCAAAAGACAATAGGTTTATAGTTTTTGATGTGGGCGGCAATATTAAGCTTAAAAATCCCATTTACGCACAAAATGTAAACAATCTAACCATTCTTGGTCAAACCGCTCCGGGAGATGGAATAAGTATTGAGGGCGAGCAGGTTCAGTTTAGTAAGTCAAGAAATATAATTATGAGATATTTAAGAATTAGAATGGCGTCTAAAACAAGAGAACAGTCTACAATTGTTTTCCGTGACTGCGATGACATTATAATCGACCATTGCAGTTTCAGCTGGAGTGTTGATGAGTGCGCTGACATTTACGCTGTAAAAAACGCGACAATACAATGGTGTATAGTATCTGAGGCGCTTAATAATTCGGTTCACAGCGAGGGAGCGCATAGTATGGGGTCTCTGTGGAGTGGAATAAATATGACGGCTCATCACAATTTAATGGCGTCAAATTATACAAGAAATCCAATGATACCTACAGGGGCGAGCACACGCACATATTATAACGCTCCTGACACTGATTCAGTAGTCAATATAAGAAATAATGTTATTTATAATTGGGGCGGCGAGGGATACGGCGCTCAAAATGGAATAAGAGTAAATTTTATAGGAAATTATTACAGACCAGGGCCTGGAACAAAAGAATCCGCTAAAAAGCTTATGTTTAATATGATGGGAACGCAAGACTCAAGCCCAAGCCTTCCAGAAAACGGCGGGACAACGGGCGGCGGAAAAGGAATCCGCGGCTGGGGACCTTCCATGTATCTTGAAGACAATTACATAGAAAACGCGGACGAAGTTAACGAGGACAATTGGAAAGGCATAAAGATTGATTCCACAATTGGAAGCTGGGAAGGCTCGTATATAAAGTGTGACGACATTTCAGACGGAATCTATGTCGACGGGGTTCTTAGACGCAATAACGAGTATCTGGACGAGTATCCAATCATTACACAAAAACCTCAAAGCGCCTATAATGAGATTTTAAAATACGTTGGAGCTTCCGACAGAAGAGATTCAATAGATGAAAGGGTTATAAACGATGTGATAAACAGAACCGCTCCTACTGGAAGCATAAGCGGTTTGGGATTTATAGATTCGCCGGACGACGTTGGAGGATTTATCATTTTGAATAATGGAAATAAACCTCTTGATACCGATAATGACGGACTTCCTGACGATTGGGAAGACAAAAACGGACTTGATAAAAACGACCCTACTGATTCTGTTAAAATAAATTCTAACGGATATACTATGATTGAGGCTTATGGTGAAGAACTTATAACAGGAGAAAATAAACCCGCTGATAAGTCGGAACTAAAGCAAAATATTTATTCGGCTTTTAAATTGAATAAATATGATTATACCATAAAATCATGGGATAATATGCGGGCTGTTTTAAACGACGCTAAAGAAACGGTTTCTATAATTTATCCCTCTCAATCGGATATAGACGCCGCCTGCGAAAATTTAAAAAGTGCGGTAAATTCTCTTGAAATCGAAAACAAGTACGACTTGCGAATTGAAATAGAAAACGCTAAAAAACTTGATTCTCAAGCATATTTTGAAGAAAGTTTTGATGTTCTTAAAAACGCTGTAACTTACGCGGAACAGGTCTATAACGGTGATTTTTCACAAGAAGATATAGACAAAGCAATTAAAGCTCTTAAAGAGGCAGTCGAAAAACTTGAATTTAACTATAGATATATGCTTGAACAGCTTATCAAAAAGGCGGAAAAGGAAGACCAGGTATCATATACTATTCAAAGCATAACAAATCTTATAGAGAAAAATAACGCCGCGAAAGATTTGATTAAAAATCCCGACGCCTCAAACGAGGAATTAAAAGCAAAGTATGACGATTTAAAATCAGCGCACGATTCCCTTGAAAAAGAAAGCGACGTGTATTCAAGATTTACGGGTGATTTTGAGAATCTGTTATGCTATAAAGTTAATAACGGTTATTATGGAAAGTTTTTTTTGAGAGCCGGAGAAGCGCTATGTGAGGTTAGACAAGGTGTCGGAAATAATAACTCAAAGGTTCTTGTTATAAACGATAATATTACTAACAGTACATCGCTTATACATAGATTATCTAAAAAGCTTGTGGGTAACGTACGCTTTGAAGCGGATTACTATTTTGAGGACGAACCAAAAGCGTTAAACACACTTTTAAAACTTTCAGACAGCGATTTAACAGATAATGGGGCGGGTATATTCCTTAATTTGAAAACTAAAAAAAATAAACCTAATATATGTCTTGAAGTCGATAATTCCAGCAGCGCCACTATGCTTTCTAATGTAATATTTGAACAGAAAAAATGGTATAACATAAGGGTAGACGTAGACAGCTCCAAGCGTGATTATGTTATCTATATAAATGATAAAGAAGTACAAAGGGGACATATTACGGCGGCCGCGGCGGATAAAGATGATTTTGGCGTAATCAGCTATCAAATTGTAACCCCTGGAAAGGAATCTCAAATTCTCGCTCTTGATAATTTGAAAGTCTTTGTTTTGGGAGACAAGGAAAAGCTTAAATACCTTATTGATACGGCAAAAACTCTTGACGGCGCTATGTATACTGAGGAAAGCTTTAAGGCGGTGCAAGACAGTCTTGCGGCGGCTGAAAAATTATATAATTCTCCTTTGTTTGTTCAAGGTGACGATATACAAATCGCAATGGATTCCATTCAAAACTCAATAGATTGTTTGGAAAGAAGCGGTTTAGGCAGTAAATTAAGTGAATTGATAAATATGTCCATAGAGATAAACCAAATGGAGTATACTGCGGAAAGCGTGGAAAACCTGTCAAAAGCAATTCAAAGCGCTCAAAAAATTCTTAACAATATGAATTCGTCCTCTGACGAGATTGAAAGCGAATATACAAAATTAAACACAGCATTTTCATCTCTTGTAAGGGAAACGGAAGTTGACGTCTCTAAACTTAGCGGCGACTTTGAAAAACTTTCCTGTATCGGGCTTGGTGGCAAACAGGGTGACAGCCGTTACGGAAGATACAGACTTAAATTTCTTGATAATATATGTAGGATTAAAGAAAACATAGGCGGAAATCCTACAAAGTCACTTTGGATGAGTAATATCTCAACCGCAAATAGAGCTCTTTTCGAATATAACTTTACAGAAAGATATTATGATAAGATAAACGGTATAATAAGCATTGAGGGAGATTATTATTTTGAGGTTTTGCCGACAACCTCAACGATTTTATTAAGACTTTTCGATAATAATTTTGGTGTAAAGCAGCCAAAAGATTTTCTTACTATAACTCCAGTAAATATAGGCAGTGATATGTGTCTGAGAGTTAATTATATGGGTAAGGAAATTAACGACTTTTCAAATGTTGTGTTTAAAACAGGAAAATGGTATAACATAAAAACAGTATTCGATACTATTAATAAAGAATATTCCGTGTATGTTGATGGCAATGAAATTATTACGGCACCGTTAACAGAGCTTCCGGAAGATGGGGAATTGGGACTTAGCCGATATTATATCGCTACAGCGGGGAAAAATATTATCGCAATCGACAATTTAAAATCCGAATTTGCTGGAGATATGGACAATTTAAAATCTTATGTTGACGAAGCCAAAAAGCTGAACCCCAAAATATATACTGAGGAAAGTTATTCAAAACTTAAAAATATACTTGAATCCGCCGAGAATGTTTGTAACGGTTCAAGGTCTTTGCAGGCGGGAGAGCTTAGAGATTTATGCGAAACGTTTACTGTTGCTCTTGAAGAGGTGAAAAATTCTGTAAAAGATTCCGGCTGTAAACTTTTAAATTGCCAATTTAGTGGCGATTGGGTTTCAAACGGAGAGATAATCGTAAATACTGATATTGTGAATTATGGTTCTGAAAGCGAAAACGTAATTTTAATTACGGCAAGTTATGAAAATGGAAAGTTAGTAGATTCAGACTTGAAAGAGATTACAATAGAGAGATTGAATTCAGAGGATAATGTAATCTCAAGCGTAAATCTGGGAAACGATATTGAAAATTGTAATGTAAAAGTGTTCTTGTGGAGAAAAAACAGTCTTGAACCGCTTGATACATATTACGGAGTTTGATATTGTTGGATATGATGAAAAAATTATTTTATTTGCATTGTTTAAAGTTGTAAAAAAGAATTAAATAAAATTTTTTAGGTTACGTAGGTAACTAACTTGCAACTAACAAAACACATTGAAAAGTCTTGTTCCAGTAGAAAATAATTTCTCAAAGAGATAATTTTTATATAAATATTATGTATTATCAAACCCCGAAAGTCCTATACCTTCGGGGTTTTTGTCTGTCTGAAATTTTCTGAAAACTGACCTGTTTTAAACGGTAACTAACAAATTTATATCTAAAATTAA
>CATJCJ010000797.1 GCA_949738935.1 uncultured Eubacteriales bacterium
AATCTCTTATTGCGGCTTGACAGAGCTTATCGAACTGCCATGTGAGGATTTGACCATTAAAAAGGCACTTTGCAGACTTGGTGCGGACAGCATCAAGGACTGTAAGCTCGATGTGGATTCCACGCAAAATGTCTCCGACGAGTGGTGGGAAAAAATCAGTGTCATAAAGCACACCAAAGATATTTTCGGTCTGAACAGCTTGCTGAAAACTGCGGATATCCGCATGGAGCAGCCCACAAGCGTGTTTATAACCGAGGTCGAGCGAAAACTGCGCAGCGAGGGCTATGACGTTGCCAAAGACGGAGATTTTCTTGTGGTCTCACAGGACGGCAGAGCAATCGCCGGCGTGAACGATATTCGACTCATAAACATTACAAACGACAACTCCGATGAGAGCTATTTAAATATTAAAGGTATTGTCAAGGGCGTGAGCGAGTATTGCTCCGTTTATGAGAAATCGTCGCTGCTGAATGCAAACGGTTTGACAGGCGATTATCGTTGTCTCTCGGAATTTAACGGCACGGTGTTGGCGGCGAAAAATACCGAATATGGATTTGAATTTGTGACTTGGGAACGGACGTTCGACGGAGAAGGCGTTACGCAGGGGAATTATTATTCCGACTATTCGGCGGCAAAGGAGAATTTCGCAACCCGATCTGGACTTATCGATAAAAATAAGATATTCAATGTTGAGGAACTCGAAAATATTCGAAAGTGCGTGAATTTCACGGCAAGACACAACGGTGACCTCAAATTCGATGATTGTGAGGAACTCAAAAAGCTGTCCAAAAAAATATCGGAAAGTCTTCCCGAGCCGCAGCAGAGCGAAGCTCCCGAGCTGTCGATGTAAGGGGTGAGAAAAATGAAGATAAAATTTAAAAGTGCCTTGCACAGAAAAACATTTACCGAATTCATCTCCGCAAACGTCAGAAACCCTTATCTCAGCCGTTATGAATATATAGCGGCTGTTTTTTTATTGTCCGCAGATAAGTTTTTGTGGAAGCGTTCACGGAGAGCGCTGACGGGATATTCCGTCAATTTCAAGAGCTTGAATTTGTCGGGGATTTCCACCGAGGGATATGCGCTGTTTACGGCGGCAAAGGCGATATATCACGGCGGCGCGGGAATTTCAATGAATGAATTGTGCGATGTGGACTTGATCGACGATTCGACTGTCGCAACAATTTTTGCTGGAATCATGCTGTTCAGAAACGGCGTTGGATTGCTGAATTGGAGGAATTGATATGATCAGATTTTTTATTATGAACGGGAAAAATTCCGTAAAATTCGATATGCCCACAGATGATCTGTTCGACCATTTGGGCAGTATCGGCATTCGCGAGGATATTCCGATATGCTGTTCCGAGAAAATATATCTCGACTTTTATCCCACAGATGAAACGGAC
>CATJCJ010000798.1 GCA_949738935.1 uncultured Eubacteriales bacterium
CCAAGAAACGCTTATGGCAAGCGAGAGGCTCACAATATCTATGCCAAGACGAGAGAGGAATGCGAAGAAAAGTTAGCAGCGATGATAGCGCAGGTCAAGGCTGAAATAAAGGCGGAGAAAGAGCGGTTGAAAACGATGAACGAATCGTTCAGCCTTGAACTTCAATAACGAAACGTTATTGAGTGTGTTCAAAAATTGAGCCGCAGTAAACAAAGAATAGGCACATTCAATTTAGTAAAAATAAGTACTCTGTGTTTAGGGGAGTACCTAATCTTAAAAACTGAATCACAATTTAGGACTCGGTTGCTATTATCCCAAAAATTGAAACACAATAAACAAAGAATACGACAGAAAAGCACCCACCCTAAAACAGGGCGTCCTTCAAAATTATCAAAAACACCTCAAGTACCAAATCGGTAGACGAGGATGACGTAACAAAATGTTAGTGTATAAAAAAACCGCATCACATAGCCCTCAAAAGACTTTGTAATGCAGGTTTGTGTGATTCATTGACAAATTTTTTTCTTTCATGCTAAAAACTTAGATTCCAAATCATTTATGTCTGTGAATAATGTAAAGTGACAAAATAAAAATGTCTTTGCTTCAAATATTTCTCAATATTACGGTAATTGGCACTTTCACAATTATGGAAGAAACAGATGGTGAAGGCGCATCCAGGTGGGGACTGCTGAAATCCTACCAGAAAAAAGAAATGGATGTATTTCGCTGGATTACGCAAAGAGGGTATAAGTGTTCTGATATAACGGAAATGCCCGCAGAAAGCCTTATGGTGAAATTCTTGCGGGCATTATTTTATTTGTGGTAGAAAGCCAATCACGGTTCTCTTACTGATTATTAAGGTCATGCTTTATTTTTTGTCAAATTGGCATATAATCTAATTCATACTTAGATGAATAGTTTTTAACATACATTTGATACCTTGGAATACCTTTTTCATCTGCGATATGCATTAGCATTTTCCGGTAAAACTCAGGAATCTGGCTGCCAAAATAAATTGCTATGGATTTTTTCTTGATGGGGTAACGGTCTTTTTGTTCTACAGCCAAATTGGGAGTGGAACATGTTATTCTCCATTCATTTTCATAAGACCAATCATTCGATTTATATAAAGTAGCTTTGGTAAACAAAAAACCATCATCATAAAGTTCTTCCGTAGGGAATCCCATTATGCGTTTTATTTGCTGTTGCACAATCCATTGCCCATATCTTGTTGCATCGTAACGTTTGTCTGAATATACCACAGGATATATCATCCCAAGTTTAATATCAGTGCATGAACGATTCGGACAATTAGAACATTGTGTTATTTCGTTATTTCTAAAGTCATATCCTATAGCAAATCCTTTGTGATTGTCTGCATAATGCGCCCACATCAGCGG
>CATJCJ010000799.1 GCA_949738935.1 uncultured Eubacteriales bacterium
CCGTATCCCTGGCTCTGTATTCAATGCTGCCGTATCCGCCGCTATTTTAGGTGCTCTTGCTTCCGAAGCTCTTGCCGATCCGGATAACCCAACAGGTTCTGCCGCGGGAATCACCTTAGGCATATCCACCGTGAACGGTAAACCGCAGAAGGTGACAACGACTTACATGGAATCTACTGTTGATGTGTTTGATTATCTTGACCTTAATTACAAAATTGTTAATGATATATCCGATATAATGATTGAAACATCTACATCTCGGTATTCCGGTTATTTTAAGCCGTTTATAATTACAAAAGATAATAAAATGTATTCTATGGATTCTTATATTTATTTTAGTTATAAAATTGGTGTTAGTTCTTATGTGTATTTAAGTATTTACAATTATACTGAAAGTTATTCAATCAGTATAAGGGGTGATATCGATTCATACAGAGCTTTTAAATTTTATGTAAAAGACGGTATTCTTAGTTGTGCGTTTTATTTATCTACTGTAGATTCTTTAAAACAACTTTCCCGCCTCCAATGTATAGTAAGTTCTCCAAAATTAGAAACATATCCTGTTCTTTTTTCTGATAAGCTTATTTATGACAAAATTTCTAGTACAAATTTTCAAAATGATTTACTTACAAAAGAGATAAAATTTAATTGTAATCTTGACGACACATTTGTTGAAGGTAATGACATTTTGTCTTTAGACGTTGCTTCAGTAGGTTATTTTATTGGTAATCCTGATGGTGCAACGTTGTCCACTGCCGCCAAAATGCTAACCGGCACGGAAAATCCGGTACAAGGCGGCACAAAAACAACCTATTCCGACTTGTCGGACATAGAAAAAGCAATCTATGCCTTGGCAAAGCAGAACGGCAAAACCTACGAGGAAATGCTTGAGCAATCAAACTTGGTAGTGGAAAACGGCCAAATCTACCTTGAAGGACTGGACGGAATGACACACACCATAGAAAGCCTTTTGGCTGAGTTTGACAAGCTGCTTGAGCAGGGAGACATAACAAATGAAAATATAGCCGCTTCCACCGAACAGCTTAAAGCAATCCTTGAATATCTCAAGGGTTTGAACATCGAGGGCTTAGGCGAATACATTCAGCAGCTTGAAACAACGTTAGACGGACTGAAACAGGGAGATGAGGACAGGGAAGCGGTACTTCAGGAAATATCCGTGCAGCTTACCGAGCTTAAAGAAAATCTTGATACACTCGGTTTTGCCGAAGTAAGCGCCGATATTAAAAATATATCCCAAATTCTAAGCGACGCCGCTGCAAAAGAGCTTGATGTCAACGAAATAGAAAATATCGATCCGGATTGGTACATAGAAAAATTTCCTTTTTGTCTGCCTTTTGATTTTTACCGTATAATCACTTTATTTGTCCGCGAC
>CATJCJ010000800.1 GCA_949738935.1 uncultured Eubacteriales bacterium
AAATTCACCAAACTTCATTTCAGCCCCGCGCTGGCCGGCTGTTTCCTTTTTGTCGGGCTGCTCGTATTTCTGCTGTGGTGTGCCGATATCCGCTTCAACCGTTATTTCGGCATCCGCTGGCTGATTTCCGGGGCGATCGCCTGGATGACAGCGCTGGTGATCTGTGCGCCGACAGCCTTCACCACCGTCTGTATGGCCTTCGGGCTGGACGGCCGCCGCAGCTACAACACCTTCAGCGACGCCGAGCGTTTTGATAACAACAACCTGATCTCCAACCTGGTGGTTTCGATCAACCAGGCCGTAGACAGCGGCGTCGAGGTTCCCAAGGGCTACAGCGCCGCAGCGCTGAAAAAGCTGATGGGCAAAGCCAGCAAAACCTCTGCTGAAACTGCCCTGCCGGCCGACGCGCCCAATCTGATCGTCATCATGTCCGAGACCTTTGCCGACTTCCGGGCGCTGGACAGCGACCCGCAGCTGGAAAAAGTCTACCGCCAGTTCGACCGCATCCGCAGCCAGAGCGAAACCGGCAGCGCCATCGTCCCCACCTTCGGCGGCGGCACCGTCAAAACCGAGTTCGAGCTGCTGTTCGGCCTTCCGGTAAAGTCGCTGGGCGACGCCTTTATTCCGCACCAGCTCCTGCCTGACGACGACGAAAAGGAGAACACCTTTCCTGCTCTTTATCAGTCCCTAGGCTACTCCACCAGCTACATCCATCCCTACAGCGCCGGCTTTTACGACCGCGGCGACACCTACTGCCGCTACGGCTTTGACCGGATGCTGTTTGCGGATGACCTGACCGTACCGGTCAATACCTTCCACGGCGGCTATATCGACGACGACACCGTCTACCGCCAGGCTGAAGCGATCATGGCCGAAACCGACGGGCCGGATTTTATTCACATCACCTCGATGCAGAATCATATGCCCTATGACGACCCGACAGGCAAACTTGATGAATATCACTACTACCTGGAAGGCATTGAAAAGAGCGGCAAAGAGCTGGCCGACTTTCTCGGCCGGCTGGAAAAGTCCGACGAACCGACTATCGTTCTCTTCATCGGCGACCACTTCCCCTATTTCAGCGGCGAGGACAGCATTTATGAAAAGCTGTCCATCGACAGCGAAAACTGCGGCGTTCTTTATGAGCAGTCCTATCTGCTTTGGAGCAATAAAGAGCTGGCGGACGTACTGCCGGATAAAACGGTTTCGGCCTTTTATCTGCCGCATCTGCTCTATAAGGCGGCTGGCCTGCCGGAGAACCAGTTTACCAAGGCTGTGCTGAATGAAATGGACAAATCGACTGTCTACTCAGTCTCCCAGCCTCAGGTGAAGGACAGCCAGCTGCTTGATATGCTGACCTATGACCGCGTACTCGGCGAAGGCTGCAGCG
>CATJCJ010000801.1 GCA_949738935.1 uncultured Eubacteriales bacterium
CTGGCGGTTGCCGGAGTATTTAAGAAAAGTCCTAAAACAAAAAACGGGGCTTTGGAAAGCAGAGCGGGACTGAAAGGCTTGATTCGCAAGATTGTTATGATTTTCTTTGTGGGACTCGCGAATACCCTTGATAATTTAATAGGTACAGATTATATACGTTATACAGTTATAATTGGTTTTATCTGTAATGAGGTTATTTCTCTTATTGAGAATGCCGGACTTATGGGCGTGCCTGTTCCTGATGTGATAAAAAACGCCGTTGATGTGTTGAAAGGCAAGGAGGATAGATAATTATGGATATAAAAAGTAAATTTGCTGACACAAGCAATTATACAAGAGGCAGAAATTCTCCTGTAAAATATATTGTTATTCATTTTACTGCAAATAACGGAGATACCGCAAAAGGTAATTGTAATTATTTTCAGGGAGCAGACAGAAATGCCTCAGCTCATTATTTTGCTGATGAGAATGAGATATATCAATCGGTAAAAGATTCCGATACCGCATGGCACTGCGGAGCGAAAAAGTATTATCACTTATATTGCAGAAACAACAACAGTATAGGTGTTGAGCTTTGCAGCAGAATTGATAACAAAGGTAAATATTATTTTAAGAATGAGACCGTTAATAACGCTGTTAAGCTTGTAAAACATTTAATGAAAAAATATAATATAACTATTGATAGAATTGTACGTCATTATGATGTAACTCATAAAATCTGCCCTGCCCCATTTGTTAACGATATAAGTGCGTGGGAAGATTTTAAGAACAGACTTATCGGAAATAATTCTGTTACAAATAACGTGGATAATATTAAGGAGAAGAATGATGAAATGATTGAAAAAATAAAATTGAACGTAAACGGCAAAGAATATGACGTAAATCGTATCTTGAAAGACGGTAAAAATTTTATTTGTTTGTCTGATATGAAACAGGCGGGATTTGATGTTGGCTATGATGAGAGAACGAAAGTACCGTCTTTTGGGGTTTCTGTTTCGAAAGACAGTATGATTGTTGAGGGAAAAGATACAATAGTACATAAAATTTTGAAAGCTGATGAAAATTATGTACGGCTCAGAGACCTTGAAAGTATTATTGATATTAATTATAACGAAAAAACGAAGCAGGTTGTTATTAACTCAAAACAATTGAGATAAAATGTAAATTTATAGAATATTTTAACAAAAAATGCTTGACTTGGTAATTAATTTGTGGTACTATAAATTTGCGGATGATTCTTGTAGATTTTATACTGTTAAAATAAAAGCTCTCGTTGATTTTTTGACGGGAGCTTTTATTTTTTAAATTATTCGGGTGGTTAAAAAAGGAGTTTTTTTATTGAAAAGTTTTTTATCTTGGGTTGGCGGAAAAAATTATCTTAA
>CATJCJ010000802.1 GCA_949738935.1 uncultured Eubacteriales bacterium
AGCTATTCGCCTTGCTTTCGTCATCGACTCCTATACCTACCTCAATATCGCTGTCACGCTCGTTAAATTCCTCATCATGATAAACAGCCAAAACAATACCCGTCGGCTTAATATTTTCCGCCGCTGTTTTCTCAAAAAGCTTTCCATAATATTTTCCAAATTCCTCAACGGCCATTCTTTGCCTTGAGCTCAACACAAAAATTTTCTCACTCTCAACTATTGACACATCATAATTACTTTGATAACTCATAATTTCACCTGTCCTTTCAAAATTTTTGATAATACCGCTTAATTCTTTAATCAGAATTTCTTTATGCCTGATTTCAGTTATTATTTCATCCGCGCGCAACCGCAGCATTGAAAGGAGCGCTCCTTTGTCCTCACCGGAATCCAAAAATGATTTAATCTCAGTCAGGGAAAAACCATATCTTTTAAGCCTGCTTATTGTAAGCATACGGCTTAGCTGACTTTCATCATAATATCTGTAACCCGTAAACTTATCGACTTTAAAAGGTATAAGTAATCCGATTTTATCATAATGTCTAAGAGTCTTTAAACTCACAGAACATATCTTCGAAAACTGACCTATACTAATCATTTTTTCCTCCAAGAATTAATTCTTCGGAAATAACTTATAAGTATTTCCTTGATTAAAAGTATATACCTTATCCTAAGGGTAGAGTCAATAGTAAAAATAATATTTTCATACTAATTTCATAAAATCATATTAACGCCTCAAAATTCCACTATTAAAAAAATATTCTACATAACAGCCGGCAGATAATTCCGCCTTTGGTTCATAGCAATTCACAAAATTTTAGCCCAAACCAATAAAAAAATTTCTCAATATATCAAGTTTTTTAAAATTTGCCTGTTAATTTTTTTTATTGGTTCACTGTAGTGGTAAACTTATACTTCCGCTGAATACAAGAGTAAGTCTTACTCGCTTAAAATCGGAGACTTCTCCAGTCAATTAAAATTCTATATTAGCGTCCATCATTTTCGCAAAACTGCTCATCCTCACAACTCTCGGATGACTGTAATTTTTATTTCTTTCCTTAATCTTGACACACTCAATCTCAAGAAAAATATCAAGAGGCACGCCCTCCGCCGTAAACTCTATATTCGGTTTCAGAGAATTGCGATATATAATTTTCTGTTTTGGTTTAAGATTTAAATCTGATAATTTTGTCGTCTCTGTTCTTTTGTCGGTTCTACGGCCTTTCGCCTTTGGGGTATATTCCGAAAAAGGATTTCTGTCCTCATCGGTAAAAAAGCTATATTCCCCAAAAGGATATAAATTCATCGCCTTGCATATCTCAAAATGGAATATATTAAGATTTGTGTTAGAATCTATTTCAATAACCTTCCAAAATTCTTTTGTGTCCTCAAATTTAACTTTCATTTCATAAATTTCGGAGTTTTCCTGAAAGTCATTTGACATCTCGGTTAAACTTTTATCCTGTGTTCCCAAAATAATAGTATCAATTATCATCCCTATAGGATATTTTTTAAAAATTCTGTCGTATTCGTCGGGCTCCCTCTCAATCCCAAAATATTCGCAGGCGATAGGAGTAGCCCGGTATTTGGAACAGGGATAATAAATTGATGATGAAAACTCAAATCCGCACACCTTGCTTTCGTCAATAATACCGTTTAATTTCTCGTTAAAATCATAAGTATAAAAATAAATAGGCATAATAAATTTAAAATAATCCCCAAAAGGGATAATAAGCCATTTGTCAATTAAAATTCTGAGAAAATAAGCGCTCGATAAGACAGCGTCAGCGAACTCCCCTATCTCACCGTTCTCATACTCCTCCTCATATTGCCATATGTCCTCAATATCAACGCCTACCAGCCCATATATCTCTTTAAAAATTTCCTCAACATAAATCGGCTCTTTTATAATCTTCTCAATATACTCAGGATAAAAAAAACGCTGCTCGTCAGGAAAAAACTCGTTTATCTTGTCACAGGAAAGCTTAACGGCGGCGTCAAAAACTTTTCGCAGACATTGATTTTTATCGTTATCCTCAAAAAAACCGGGATATTCTCTGCCTATAGTATAAACCTCGGAATAAATAGAAGGCATTTTTTTAAATACTTTAAGACTGGTGCCCAAATATAAAAGATACTCAAGATAAAATTTATCGTCAATACTTATTGAGCTTAAAACCTTTTCTATATCCTCATCTATTACAATACCGTTATTGTCAATATTAACTACCTCAATATTGTCGGCGAAAACTCTCAAATCATCAATAATAGGGTGATTATCCGTCGTATAGTTTAAAATTTTGACGTCAAACCCGTTAAATCTGTTTTTTGATTTAATCTTTACAACAGGCACAAAATAATTTCCATCGTTTTTATCAGTGTTAATTCTGTAAACAATATGAGCGGGAGAAAGAATATTCTCATCAAAAAAAGCGGAGTAATACCATTTTCTGTATATAGAATAAAAATATTCCAAAACTTTTGTTTTTCCCTGACGTTTTATATCAGAATAAGCTTTTGAAAACTTCTCCGTAAAGAAAGAGCCTATTTTCAAAAGTTCTTTTTCAAAATCCATTTTCATCACCTCAAATTAAAAAGTCCAAAAACACTATTCTCTAAAAATCTCAATAACATCTTCCTTTGTCATTTTATCAATAATAATTTCCCCGCTGTCCGAAATAATAGACTTAATAAGCTCTTTTTTCTTTTCCTGAAGTACAATTATTTTTTCCTCCACACTTTCTTTAGTGACAAGATAAAAAACCTGAACATTTTTAATTTGTCCAAATCTATAAGCCCTGTCAGAAGCTTGTTCCATAACAGCGGGATTCCACCACGGGTCAAAATGAATAACTACGTCAGCGCCCGTAAGATTAAGTCCGGTACCTCCCGCTTTAAGAGAAATAAGAAAAACATCTTTCTCGCCTTCGTTAAATCTCCTTGACATTTCCGTTCTCTCAAAAGAAGGTGTAGAGCCGTCAAGATAAAAAAAGTCAATCTTTCTTTTATTAAGTTCATCTTTTATAATATTTAACATTGAGGTAAATTGTGAAAAAAGCAAAACTCTGTGTCCGTTCTCGGAAACATTCTCTATTGTCTCAAGGGCAAGCTCAAGCTTTCCGCTTCCTCCCTCATACTCACCGATAAATAATGATGGATGACAGCATAACTGCCTTAATCTTGTTATATAAGATAAAATTTTAATTCGCCTTGTATCAAATCCACCCTCTGAAATGAGCTTGTCAACTTCCATTCTCGCTTTTATAAGATTGGCTGTATATAACTTTTTTTGTTCAGAGGTCATATCACAGTATAATACTTTCTCACTTTTTTCCGGAAGCTCTTTTAAAACGTCTTTCTTTATCCTTCTTAGAATAAACGGCATAGTCTTTCTTTTAAGCTTGTCCGAAACACTTTTATCGTTATATTTAGCGATAGGGTTCTCAAAATCCATCTTAAATTTTTTCCGGCTTCCTAAATATCCCGGCATAATAAAATCAAAAACAGACCAAAACTCTGTGAGAGAATTTTCAATAGGCGTCCCCGTAAGAGCGAATCTCACGTCTCCTTTAAGGATTTTAACTGTTTTGGCGTTTCTTGTAAAAGAATTTTTTATATTTTGAGCCTCATCAGCCACAATAAATTTAAAATTAAAATCAGCGTAATACTCAATATCTCGTTTAAGTAAATCGTAAGTAGTAATAAAAACCCCCAAAAAATCTTTCTCTAAAATAATTTCTTTCCTTGCGTCAGGCGCTCCGGCGACAACTTTTCGTTCCATTAACGGAGCGAATTTTTTTATCTCAGATTCCCAATTATAAATAAGAGAAGTAGGACAAATTATAATAGACGGTCTTTTTTCTTTCTCAGACAATATGACCGAAATAATCTGAATAGTTTTTCCAAGACCCATATCGTCGGCGAGAATTCCCCCAAAATTAAGAGAAGAAAGAGCTTTAAGCCAAAAAAAACCCTTTTTTTGATAATCCCTTAAAACCGGCGAGAGTTCCTTGGGCTCCTCAAACTGATTTTTAGCGCATTTAAATCTTTCGACAATCTCGTCATACACACTGTCCGTTTTTATTTTATAAGCTCCCTTTGTAATAATCTCATTTAGATATAAAGCGTTATATACAGGCATTAAAAGTTTGTTTTTATCTTCCAAATCTTTTCTTGTTAAATCAAACCCATCAATAATATCAAACATAGGGGCAAGGCCGCCTTTTGTAAGGTCTATAAAAGCGCCGTCTTTCATTCTGAAAAACCTTTTTTTAATTTTATAGGCGTTTAAAATTTCCTG
>CATJCJ010000803.1 GCA_949738935.1 uncultured Eubacteriales bacterium
GGAAGCCACTCCTGTGGAGTTGACTGCCTTTTGTGCCATTATAATAACACTTTTTTAATCAAAAGTCAAGTAACAGTTTTTTACTTTTATTAAGCTGTTGCTTTTTTTATATCACTTCCCACCTTCCCACAGATGATTTTTGAACAAAAAATCGAAAGGAAAGTGATAAATATGGCAGTAAAAACAAACTATAGAAAAAATGGAAAAGAGTATTATCGTGTAACCGCGACAGTCGGTAAAAAATCAGACGGCAAACCTATAAGAAAAGAATTCTACGGAAAAAGCAAAAAAGAAGCAGAGCAAAAACGTGACGAGTATTTGAGGAATATCGCAAACGGACTTAATACAGATTATGAAAACGCTGAACTTGTACCTCTTATGGAAGAATGGCTTTTTGAGGTTATAAAACCCTCAAATAAAGTAAAAGAGTCAACTTTCACCAGATACGAGTGTATTTTCAGAAACTATATCAAGACCGCTCCGTTTGCGTACTCAAAACTAAATGAGATAAAATCAATCTCCGTACAAAAGTATTATAACACACTTTTTGAGAACGGTAAATCATCAAATGTTATTCATGAAATACAGCTTAAATTGAATTCTTTTTTTGAGTACGCTGTAAATCAGGGATATATGACTAAAAATCCAACGGAGAAAAAAAGAGTTACAATACCTGGGTTGTCTGAAAAAACAAAAAGAGAAGTTGATACCTTTTCGGCAGATGAAATAGAGAAAATCAAAAAAGGCGCTAAAGATTTCAGATATGGAACTTTAATATTACTTGCGCTGGGAACCGGTCTGCGTCAGGGTGAATTATTAGGCTTGAAATGGAAATATATTGACCTTGATAAAAAAACCGTGACGGTAAAGTACACAGTAAAAACTGTAACAGAAATAACCCGTGACGGCAAAAGGAAAAGTATAAATAAAATATACACTCCTAAAACAAAAGAAAGTCTGCGTACCGTTCCAATTCCAGCGGCGCTGATATCAAAATTAAAGAAACATAGATTAGCCGAAAAAGAAAAATGTTTAAAAAACGGTGTAAAATTTTCCGATGATAATTTTGTTTTTACAAATAGCATATGTAATCCAATAACTTCAAGCAACATTATAGAAAGATTTCATTTGTTTTTAACAGACAATGGAATTACAACAAGAAAATTCCATTGTCTTAGGCACACCTACGCAACCGAATTATTCAAATCCGGCGCTGACCTTTTAACTGTTTCAAAGCTGCTAGGACATACGAATCTTGAAACTACTAAAATATACACACATGTATCAGAAAATCAAAAAGAAGATGCCGTAAATAAACTGAATAAACTTTTTATATAATTACCAATGTGGGAAAAAAGCGGGAATAGATTTTTA
>CATJCJ010000804.1 GCA_949738935.1 uncultured Eubacteriales bacterium
CTGTTCGGAACGAAATGGGCTTCTACGGCGGCGGAACCGTCGTTCGGCATACTGCCGTTTATCCTCACTTCGGTTTACGGAACTTTCGGAGCAATTCTCATCGGCGTTCCTCTCGGAATACTGTGCGCGGTTTTTGCGGCAAAATACGCAAACGGAAAAGCGGCGGCTCTTGCAAACGGACTTGTGGGACTTATGTCGGGAATTCCCTCGGTGGTGTACGGTCTTATCGGTATGATAATCGTCGTTCCCGCGGTAAGAGAGATCTTCGGGCTGCCCGACGGCGCTAATCTGTTTTCGGCGGTGATCGTATTGTCGATCATGATACTGCCGTCGGTTATCTCGGTATCCGAAACAGCGCTGAGAGCCGTTTCCAAGGAATACGAGGAAGCGTCTTTGGCGCTGGGCGCGACTAAAACCGAAACGGTATTCAAGGTAACGCTACCCGCCGCGAAAAGCGGTATTCTGGCGGCTGTCGTGCTCGGTATCGGCAGAGCTGTCGGCGAAGCGATGGCGGTCATGATGGTCGCGGGAAACGTGCCGAATATGCCCGGTATTTTTCAAAGCGTGCGCTTTCTCACTACCGCGGTCGCGAGTGAAATGTCTTATTCCTCGGGACTTCAAAGACAGGCGCTGTTTTCTATTGCGATGGTGCTGTTCGCGTTTGTCATGCTGATTAACCTCACGCTGAATTTTATTGTGCAAAGGAGCGATAATAAGAAATGATCTCGAAGATCTCCGCGAAACGCAAGGTAAGAGAAAAGCTGCTTAAAGCGCTGGTTTTTGCGGCGGCGGGAATTACCGGTATGATCTTTATCGGAATTGTCGTTTATATACTCTTCCGAGGACTGCCGCACATTTCGCTTGGACTGCTCACATCAAAGCCGAGCTTGCTGAACGATACGGTCGGAATACTTCCCAACATTCTCAACACGCTTTACATAATCTTTATTACGCTGCTTATCGTTTTGCCGTTAGGCGTGGGCGCGGCGGTATATCTGAACGAGTACGCGAAAAACAAGAGGGCTGTAAGGCTTATTGAGCTTGCGGCGGAAACGCTCGCGGGTA
>CATJCJ010000805.1 GCA_949738935.1 uncultured Eubacteriales bacterium
ATTTATTGTAAGAAATGCACGATTATCAAAATATTTGTATTCTCTAGGTTTTGATAGAGAAAATTTTTATAAAGGTAAAAGAGAATATTGGATATTTAAGAAGTCTGATAGATTACAAGAATCATTAGATTTCTTTTTTTATATGAGAAATATAAATAAACAGGAGATGGTTATATGCCAAAAAGATGCACAGCAGAAGAAATTGAAGACATAGTTAAAGATTATAATAATGGAATAAGTGTAGCTGACATCGCAAAAAATACAACAGAGCATTATCTACGGTTATTCAAAAATTAACAGATAAGAACATTTATCAGCAACGGAATTTTACAAAAGAGGATATTGATTTTTTAAAGAAATATTATCCAAAAGGCAAGTGGAATGAAATATTTAAAAGATTCCCAAACTCTTCTAAACAATCTATTGAATGTATTGCATATAAAAAAGGAATTAAAGCAGATTATTTTTTATCTAATAGATGGTCAGAACATGAAATTGATCTTTTAAAAAAATATTATCCTATTGGCGAAATTAAAAAATTAATAACACTTTTACCAAATAGATCTTATAATGCTATTACTACAAAATCATTAAGATTAGGATTAAAATCAAGGGAATTTTGGACAGATGAAGAAAATTCAATTATGCATAAATTTTATCCTGTTAAATCAGTCGAAGAAATGTGTGATTTGCTCCCAAATAGAACACATAATGCAATAATATTACATGCAACTAATATTGGCTTAAGAAATGTTGCACAATATTCTAATGAAGAAGAAGATATTATTTTGAATAATTGGGAAAATATGTCAGATAATGAACTTGCTAAAATATTAAATCGTAATCCACATGCCATTCAAGCAAAAAGATTAAAACATAGACTTTTAAGATCAAAAGAAGGACGTTCATATAATGATTTATCTGAATTCATTAGAAGAAATAATTTAGATTGGAAAAAACGCTCTATGAAAAAATGTAAATATAAATGTATCATTACTGGTGATAGATTTCAAGCAATCCATCATATATACGGATTAAATCTAATACTTGGAGAAACTCTTAATAATTTAAATATTTCTATAAAACCATCAATGGATGAGTACACTAATATTGAATTAAAAAATATTCTAAAAGAATTCCGTAAAATTCAAGACACGTATCCATTAGGGTTATGTTTAAGAGAAGATATACATAAAATGTTTCATAATATATATGGATATGGGAACAATACCGAAACTCAATGGAATCAATTTTTAAATGATATAAATTCTAAAAAAATACTTAATACAAAATAATTCAATTTTATTAACACCTAAAAAAATAAGGTACAATTCACAATCAAAAGGAACTTGCGAATCCTTTTAAATGTAA
>CATJCJ010000806.1 GCA_949738935.1 uncultured Eubacteriales bacterium
CAGTATATCATAAAATTATAACAAAATAAATCCGCCGCTTTCAGTCTCTTTCATTCCTATTTGTGCTGACGCTTTAGCGGCAGAATGGAGATTTTTATGGATGATGCATAAAAATAAATTAATTGGAGCTTTTTGCGTTAACTTGCTCATTATAATTCTGGAGTTTATTGCTCTTGTTTTGAGCTTGGTAGAACAGGGGCTTGAGAGTTTCTTGTTCTATACACGGGACAGCAACTATCTTGCAATGGCGGTAAGTCTGCTGTTTTGTATATATGCAGTGAAAGAAATGCGAGGAAAAGGTAAGCTTCCCGCTTGGATACACTCTATGCGTTACATAGCATGTAGCTGTCTAATGGTAACCTTTTTGTAGTCATATTCGTTTTAATGCCAATGATGGGAGAAGATGCACTTTTTATGTTATATGGGGGTTCCATGCTTTATCAACATACGCTTTGTCCTATTTTGGCTGTGTTCTCATTTTTTGTGCTTGAGATGAGGAATAACCTGCCGAAGGCTGACGTGATAAAAGCACTGATTCCTACACTGATTTATGCCGTAATTACCATAACACTTAATATTTGTAAAATAATCGAAGGACCTTATTTTTTCCTGATGGTTTATTCTCAACCTTGGTATATGTCTGTAATATGGTGTATGGTGGTTCTGGGTATAGCCGGTTTTCTTGCATTCGTTGTGTGGAAAATGTATAATTTTGTCTGCAAAAAAAGAATAGATTAAGAAAGTTGCCCTTATAGTACCAACGAATATCCGGAAACCAAAACATGAAAGCTGATTCAAAATTATATAAGGAGATTTTTACAATGAGAAAGAATTTTGAAGCAAGACTGTCAGGTGACACGGGCGCACAATCCCAAGAAGGGGTACATCAGTCCAATTGCCGCTTTCATTATAGTTTAAACTTTGAGTACCGTCTATCACCTTTACTTCGGGTGGATCTGCCGGTAACTATATTATAACAGGAGGATATATTTATGAAAGTTCTTATGGTAAACGGCAGTCCTCACAAGGAGGGCTGTACATACACAGCGCTTTGCGAGGTCGCAGAGGTTCTGAAATCCGAGAGCATTGACAGCGAGATATTCTGGATAGGCAACAAACCGATCGGCGGCTGCATCGCTTGCTTGAAATGCCGTGAAAAAGGAGATTGCGTTTTCGACGATGTTGTGAATGAGTTCCGCAAAAAAGCGTTGGAGGCAGACGGATTTATATTCGGCACTCCCGTACATTATGGTGCGGCAAGTGGGAACATGACAGCTTTCATGGACAGAGCGTTCTATTCGGAGCTCGGCGGAAATGCAAACAAAGCATTCTACATGAAACCTGCCGCTGCTGTTATATCGGCTCGCCGCGCAGGAACGACCGCTACATTTGAACAAATGAACAAATACTTCGGGATACAGGAAATGCCCGTTGTATCGTCAAGATACTGGAATATGGTTCACGGAACAAACGCTGAAGAGGTAAGGCAGGACGCTGAGGGTATGTACACTATGCGTGTCCTCGGAAGAAATATGGCATATATGCTAAAGGCATTTGAAGCGGCACGAAACTCAGAAATTCCGCTTCCCGAAAAGGAGCAGGCTGTATTTACTAACTTCATTCACTAAGGAGAAACACGGTATGAAAACTTGGCTGATAACAGGGTGTTCCTCAGGGCTTGGAAGAAGCCTTGCACGGGCGGTCTTGAAAAAAGGATATAACGCTGTTGTGACAGCACGGGATGTGCGGACGATCATGGAATTTCAAGAAAAGTATCCCGAAAAAGCACTTGTCGTTCCGCTTGATGTTACGGATACACATTCCGTGCGTCAGGCTATAGAGCAAGCGGAAAAATACTTCGGCGGTATTGATGTACTTGTGAACAATGCCGGATTCGGTTATCGTGCGGCAGTCGAGGAAGCTGACGATGGTGCGCTGCGAATGTTCAACACGAATTTCTGGGGTGCGGTTACTATGATAAAGGCAGTTCTGCCGCATATGCGCGGGCAGCGCAGCGGAGCTGTCATAAATGTGTCTTCTATCGCGGGATTGCGAACCGCTCCGGGGTCGGGATATTATGCCGCATCAAAATGCGCTCTGGAGGGAATGTCCGAGGGACTTCTCTATGAAACCGCGCCTCTTGGCATCAAAGTAATGGTCGTAGAACTAGGAGCGTTCCGCACGGATTTTGCGGGACGTTCGCTTACACAGTCCGACATAGTCATAGATGACTATAATGAAACTGCGGGCAAGCGCAGGATAGGCAACGACAAGTCGCACGGCACTCAGCAGGGTGATCCCGACAAGGGGGCTGAGCTTATCATTGAGGCTATTGAACGCGACGACGCACCGTTCAGACTGCTGTTGGGAAGCGACGCGGTAAAATTTGCAGACGAGGTCATGAAGCACCGTATCGAGGAATACGACAAGTGGAGGAACTTCAGCCAACGCTCCGATTTCTCGTAAGCCCTCGGCAGTATAAACTAAGATATCTTCGTAATACCTCATACCTATAAAACGAGAAGATCGGTGTGAATACATCGGTCTTTTAGTTTTCTTTATACCTCCGGGTATATACTGTTATACAAAGAGTAACTTCTAAACGCAATTTATTTCTGTTATAATATAATTAACCGAAATATGGAAGAAGATTTTCAAAAAATGGAGGAAACCGTTATGAAAGACTTTCAATTGAGAAACGACACAAAGCTCCTAATGAGAAACGACCCGACCCCGGATCTGAAAGAGCTTACCAATGACAAGAGCGTACTGTTCGTGTACGGCGGAGAATCGGTCAAAAAGAACGGCTGTTATGATGATATCAGAAACTCGGTGACATCGGGCGGCAAGCTTTTTGAGCTGGGAAACGCATCCCGCGAGCTGTCCGTTATTGAAACGGGAATTCAGCTTGTAAAGGAACAGAAGATCGAAATGGTTATAGGAGCAGGCGGCGCAAGTGTTATGGACGCAGCAAAGCTAATTGCCTTTGGCGCATTTCATACCGATGATCTTTGGGATTACATTAAAGGAAAAAAGGATCCGTATAAACTTGAAAAGCTGCCGCTTATTTTGATGCCGACATATCCGTCGAGTGGATCGGAATACGGACTTGGGGCGGTCTGCGCTGACAGCGGAGCAAACGATTTCGGCACGGCATATGGAATTCCCGCCGATGTCGCTATCCTTGTTCCGAAATATTCAATGTCACTTGATAAAGAAATGACAGCATATACGGGGCTTGTAACATTAGTTCAGCTTTCTGCTTCAACACTTGGCGACAAGAACCCTGTTTCATATGACATTGGAATTTCGGTTATACGCAATGTTTTAAGGGCAACAAAACAGCTTATAAATGAACCCGACAATGCCGATGCAAGAGCCGCGATACTTTACGGTGCTTCTATAGCCACATCAGGCAGACTTGGACTTGGAAAAACAGAAAATTATGCATATGATATTTATGAACTTGAATTTATTCCCGAGGTCTTGTTCGGTGAACCTTACCGTAAAAGTCTTACAACGCTTTTCCCGAGGTTTTTAAAAGCAATGTCAAAATATTATGACGCGGATATTCGCCTTTATTTTAAGAATGTCTTTGGTTTTGAGGGCGATATAACCGATTCCGCAGACAAAATGATAAAGCTGTTTTCGGAATTTGGAGTTGATATGTATTTTGACGGTGAATTCACAAAAGAAGCGGTTTCCGAAGTATCTGTATCCACATCGTTGAAATCCGATGAGGTTTATGCGATTATCGAAAATTCGTTACGGTAATGCTTATTTCCTCAAATTTTACTGTATGATCCGATTATGTTAAAGGCGGTGATATTGTCGGACGGATAATGATAATCGAATTCAAAGATAGCAAGTTAAGGCTAACATCAAGGCGGAGAAAGAGCAATTGAAAACGATGAACGAATCGTTCAGCCTTGAAATTCGAAAGCGCAACGTTATTGAGTGATTTCAAAAAATGAGTCACAGTAAACAATGAATAGCCCCCTACTCCGTAAAACGCGAAGTAGGGGCGTTTCATAATTGCTGTTTTGACAGAATTGAATTATTCGACCTCGGAAGCGGGTTGCCCCATATAATAAAATCGCAACACAGAACTCAGTTGCGATGGTTTCAAAAACTGAGCCGCATAAAACAAAGAATAGCTACAACAGATGTGACGAGGTGGTGAATTACCGCCCCGTCTATTTTATCTCCGTATATCCGCATGGTACTGCTCAAAAGGAATGTCCCCCCGCCAACGCTTTATCCCAAATCTCGGAGGCATATCGTGACCATCCCCCAAATGCTGCGACGGTCATTTTCTTTTTCATATACCTCGCATAATGGGCTTTATAGGCGCGATTATAAGTCTGCCAGATCGGATCGTTTTTGCATTTTTTGTCGTAACTCCGTTTTGAACCAACATCGCGGCAGGTCTTATCGGGATCGTCGGCAAGCGGATTATCACAATATGTATAGTACCAACTGTCGCGAATCAGAAAATATTTCCCGCAGTTATTGCAGCGGTTTGGTAGATAGTTTTGGGCGACCCCTCGGAAGAAATCGTAATATAAAAACGAGCCTAAATCACTGAACTTTATCTCCTCGCAGAGGATAGAATTGCCGCTCTCATCAAGTATGGATTTATACCCGAACGATTGCATTCTGCACTTCATTCTTTCAAAATTCAGTCCTTTAGAACGGTTAAATTCCGTAAAGTAACGCGCGGTTTCGTCGGAGGTCGGAAACACCTCGTTGCGATTAAGCCAATCACGAATAAACGGTTTATAAGTCTGATGAACTTGAAGATAAGTAGTCAAGAAGTCAATGTATATATCGAAAAAAGAAGAAATGCTGCCGTTTAACTCGCGCAGATCATCTGCGATGTTCTCGTCAGCCAGATCATCTTTGTCAAGCGACATAAGATCAAATCTGTTCAACCGTAGAAAATAATTTCCGATGTCGTCTTTCTCACCATAGCCGTATTCGTTCACAAAATCCTCGTCAACATAACCGAGCGCATAGTCCATAGAGCTAAGTCCGTCCTCGAAAAATCGATCATATCCGTTCAGAGGATCGTCCAGTTTTATAACGGAGTAGCCCAGCGTTTTATCAAACGGCGGCAGCGAGAAAATAATGCGATTTATATCTTCAAGCACGCTCATAGCAGCGTAAACATTGTCGTTATATCTCGAAAAATCATAATGGTCCATGTGCGTAGATATAGTCAAACAGCGTTTATATTCCTTAAGTTTATAGACAAAATCCGAGTCCAAAATATACTTTATGCGCCTGTCATTCAGATAAGCGATCAGAATTTCATTTGAACTGTATCTGTATTTTTCGTTTATATAAACGTCATTTCCGTAAAAATAAGCCCTGAGATTAAACACCGGAACCTCCAAAAAAATATTTTTAAAAATAGATAATGAGAAACAAAAAGTAGAGAACTGTACTTAAGGCAACACCGCACAAACCAGTTGCAAACAGGTGAAAAATAAGGTATAATAAAAATATGAATAAACAAATAAGCCTGTCCGATCTGAACGATGAACTGTTACAAGTACGGACAAAGAAAAAAGAATTTCTTGAGCAGATAGAGCGCATAGTTCCGTGGGGCGAGTGGATAACACTCATCAAGCCGTGCTATTACAAAGGAGAGCGCGGAAACAAGCCCTATGATCTGGAGCTTATGCTGAGG
>CATJCJ010000807.1 GCA_949738935.1 uncultured Eubacteriales bacterium
ACGTTTCTGTATCTTCCGCTGATGGAAACGGACGAGGAGGAAGAATACGAGATGGGAATGTGGGGTCAAAGGAGATTGGAATACCTGAAGAACGAGAAATCGGGAACATACGAAGCACTGATGATAAAAGGACTTTGGGAACACTTGATTCAGACGGACAAAGCGGCTTACGAGATGGAGGACAGACTGATAGAGGAAATGACGAAAGCGGAAGGCTTAACGGAAGAACTCAAAATGACCAATCAAATGGAATGGGTCGGCAGAATGAACAACATCAAAAACAGAGCGAGGGAAATAATTTACAGCGAACTGATTTACGTTTAGAAAATACAAAGGAAAAGGCAGAGGATATTAACTCCCCTGCTTTTTCTTTTGCCCGAAATTCAGATAATTCAGATTTGTCAAAAATAAACACAATTAATGATTTATTGTCACAAGCAAAAAAATTATATGATGAGTTATCCGACAATTTAAAAAATACTGATTTTGAAACACTGTTAAATCAGAGTGAAAATACATTAATCAATACTTTAAACCGTTTGGAAAATGAAACATCAATAGAAAGAAAGACCGATACAGAAAAATCGGAAAATAAACCCAATATTATAGGCAACACAACTTTCAAATATATATCCAAAAAGACTTACAGAAAACTTGATAATAACGCTGCTTTAAAAGCGGCGGAAGAATTTGAAAAGGCAAATATCAAGTACAGCGGAAAATATAATGACGATAACACAATAACATTGACTTTCAGCGGTGCTGATAAGGATAAATGTGATGATATTATAAAAAATGTTCAGAACACAAATATTTTTACTCCCGAACAGCTTGAAACAGTGAGAAGGACTAATCTTGTTGATTTTTTAAAAAGCAGAGGACAGCAATTAAATCGTGTTGGCAGCGAGTACACAATACCGGAACACGACAGTATGCGGATAAAAGAAAATAAATTCTTTTGGAATAGCCAAAATACAGGAGGTAACACTCTTGATTTTTGTATGACATATTACAATATGGATTTTGAAAGAGCTGTTGCCGAATTGCTTGATTTCAATAAAAGTGAGATTAATTTAAACAACAATACTAAGCAACATCAAAAAGATAACGTTCAAAAAGAACATAAGATTTTTCCGAATGAACTTAGCGGCAATCAAAAAGAAGTAATCGCTTATCTTAACGATGTAAGAGGTATTTCAGCGGATACAATATCTGAATTTATGGAAAAAGACAAAATCGCTCAGGATATAAAAGGAAACGCCATATTTAAAATCTTTGACAAAGATGGAAATATAAGCGGCGCTGAAATAAGCGGTACATCTGAAAAGAAATATAAACAGACAACAGAACGTAACGGAAACGGTTTTTATTTTTATACGGGTAATGAAACTCCAAAAGTCGCAGTCTTTTTTGAAAGCGCAATAGACCTAATGAGTTTTTATGATATGAACAAAGAAACCGCAAAGGATTTTTTGCTTGTTTCAATGGCGGGATTAAAAGACAAGGTTGTTTTAAAAACCATTGATGATTATGGACTGGATAAAGATAATTGCTTAATATCTTCTGACTATGACGAGGCTGGAAAAAACTTTGCCGACAAAATGAAAAAAGAATATGGAATAACTTCTTTTAACTTGTTCAATGAGGATTTTGAGGAATATGGTGCGAAAGACTGGAATGACTTATTAAAGGCTAAAAATGAGGAAAAATCTAACGGAAAAGATGAAATATCAAAAGAAAATAATTTCGGTATACCTCAAAATATTATAGAAGAACTTATGAAAATGGGTTCTAATGTTGAAAATTCTAAATTCAGAATTGAAAATATCTATAAAAATATTTCTGACAAAAAAGAAAGAATTTCAGCGTTAAAAAAGGAATATGGATTTGGAGGTATGGCTTCAACAAATAATGAAGTTGGAAAAATTAAAAGTTATGATTTTACTTCAAAAGGTATAACAGTCGGCTGGAATGATGAAGATGGCGAGAGAAAAGGTTTAATTACTTGGACAACGGCAGAAAAAGAGATAGAAAAACTGATAAATTCCAATACTTATATCAGCGATGATGAAAGAGAAAAATACAACAGAAAAAATTTTATCAAGGCAAAAATTGACTTACTCAAAGAGGGAGATATAATTACAATCGGAAATGACAATTA
>CATJCJ010000808.1 GCA_949738935.1 uncultured Eubacteriales bacterium
TAATATCTTTTCCGGTAACAGCCCTGTCAATTTCATAACATACATCTGCTCCAGCAATTTCATACCCTTTCGGACAACACTGCATAAAATGAAATCCCAACAACTCAGCCGCTCCCTTCCATGTATTTCCAATATCCCCCCTTGCACCCATAAAGAGAAATTCTTTTTCAGAATAATCGGCATACTTCTTGGAAAGTGAATACAGGTCTGTTAATACTTCACAGGGATGATTGGCAGAAGTCATGGCATTGATAACCGGAATATGAGAATGTTCCGCCATGTACTCCATGCATGACAAATCACTATGGCGAACAATTACCATATCTGCCCAATTTTCAGATATCCCATCATATTTTTAATATCTTCCCTTTTATCAAGAGCAGACGGAGGAAATAAAATTGTATTTCCTCCCAACATATGAATTCCCTTTTCAAAAGATAGTCTCGTTCTGATACTACTCTCCGAAAAAAATAAAACAATTGTCTTTCCGGAAAGCGGGCTTGCTATTTCACCATCAGACCTTATTCTATCCGTCAATTCAAATATATGTAATATTTCTTGTTTTGAAAAATCACTAAAATGTATAAAATGCTTCATGGCTCGCTCTCTCCAATCTATAACAACTGTCAAATAACTCTATGTTCCGGCAATTCCATTTCATCATTCATCTTCACAAACCCAAACTTTTCATACAATGGACGCCCCATATCCGTTGCTTCTAAAGAAATTGCTTTGATACCTTTTTCTTTCGCATCCACAACTAAGAGTTTCAAAGTTTTCGTTGCAATCCCTAATCTTCGATAATCCGGATGCGTGTACATATTCATAATGTATGCCCTATTACCACTGGGATTGTGATAAGTTGGCATCACCCTGTAATAACTGATTCCACCTGCCCCGATAAATCTATCGCTGTCAAAAATAAGATAAGCAGTATAAATTCCGTCCGATAATGCTTTCTTATAATAATCATATGACTGTGCTTCTACCTCTGCCATGTCCATATCATCTGTTAACTTGTTTGCTGCTTTCAATACTTCAATTCTTGATTTTGTCAGCAAATTGATATCTTCTATTGTCGCTTTTTTATATCTCAGCTTCATATGTATTACTCCTCTATTTCCTTGCCAATATCCCCACCTGCATATACGATACCCACAAAATCTCCACCATACGAAACCCACAGTCTTTCAAAAGTCGGATGGATTCCGAAATTGATATAGGAAAATAGCTCTGTCCATAACGTTTGATATGCGAAGCCACCTCTTCTTCCGTCTTCCCATTTGCAATCTGAAACCGCTTCCAACGCTCTAAATATAATCTCGTGCCTTCGTCACTGTCTGGTGCAAAATTTTCAAAGGAAATATATATTCCATCATCCTTGAGAGTACTATAACATTTTTTTATTGCTGTCATACGCTCTTCCTTCTTAAAATAATGATTTACCTGTATGGCAGTTACAATATCAAACATCTCCTGATAGGACAGTTTTCTGACATCACATTGCAGAAATTCTACCTTTTCATCATTGCAAAACATTCTTGCCTTATCAAGCATTTCTTCCTCTACGTCAATACACATCATTTTTTCGATTTCAAAAATATCAAGTGCTGTTCTTGCCATTTTCCCCGTTCCGCATCCCACGTCGAGCCATCTGAGCGATTGCAAATTTAATATTTTTACAATATCCACAATCTGCTGAAACATTTCCTCATAAAATGGCAATGTCTTTTTTATCTGTCTGTCATATTCCGCTACATCAAAGGGTGTAGAATTTTGTTTCATACCGTTATCACCTGCCTGTCTGGTCTATGCCAGCTATCCTGTTATTTTCCAATCCACCATTCCGGTGTCAAAGTTCCAAGTGTAACTACTTTCCCTGTCTCATAGTCCAGCATAATCTCAATACCCTGATAAGTTTTCGGCATGAGCTGTACCATTAGCTCCCTGCATGCACCACAAGGTGCTCCCGTTTTCCCATCCGGCATAATAGCGATTACTTTCTGTATAACACTCTCTCCATTTGTAATCATATTAAAAATAGCATTGCGTTCCGCACAGATA
>CATJCJ010000809.1 GCA_949738935.1 uncultured Eubacteriales bacterium
CAGGAATTCAAGTTTTTCTTTCTCCTCCATATTCCACACCTCCATTTTAAAAATTTTTCTTGCCTTTTTATTTATTAGGTGCTATAATATTTTTATCAATCGCAAACGGTGGGCAAGTCACCGTATGCTTTTGAGTTTTTTGGGGTGAAGTCTTAGTTTTTATTGACTAAGGCTTCTATTTTTTTAATCATTTCTTCTTTATCTTTGTTATCTTTGATAATCTGAATGATTGCGTTTATCAGTGTTTTAAATTGTAAATCTGTCATTTCGTCCATAATGTTCTCCTTCCTGGTACTTGCCACCGTATTTGTTGATACGCTCATTTATGCCTTTCAACAATTATATTATACGCCATATCAGGCATAATGTCAAGTTGTTTTATACTCAAATGTGCATAAGCATTTTTGTTATTCATTGTAAACTATATACAAAGAAACATTATTTTAATTATTTTATTGACATTTACGCTCAAATGTGCTATTATCATTATGGGAGTGATACTAATGGGGAATAACAAAAATAATAATTTAAAAACTATACGTAAAAGTCGCAATTTAACCATAAAAGAGGTTGTTGAAGGTACTGGTATACCTATGAGAACCTATCAAAATTACGAATATTGTGAACGTGAAATCGGCGCTTCTGCTCTCTCAAAACTCGCCGACTTCTATCATGTCACAACCGATTACCTGCTCAGACGTGAAACAACCGCTCCTGAACCTCTCGATGACTTATCAATTCAATTCAATATGACAGCTCTTGAAAAGAAGATACTTGACAATTACCTTGCTTTGCCAAAGCATATGCGAACTGATATGATGGAATTTCTTCATAAGTCTGTCAAAGAGGTAATGGAGGACAATGATTAGCGGTTTTAATACCGCTTTTTTTGTTTTTCCGCTAATAATCTCAATCCCTCTATCATTAAATTCAATCCTATTTGCTCTTTTTCATTAAGACTCTTTAAGAATCGCATAAATCTTTTTACCTCATCTGTCGAATTAAAATCCAGATTATCCACCGCCATACTCTCACCTCCTTACACCGCTTCAAGATACGCTACGCTCAAAAAGTTCTTAATTTTGATACCGCTTTAGATAAAGCTCTTAATTTTGATACTAAGTTTACAGAACCTATTGACAATAATGTTGTAACAAATTCAATTATTTATCGTCCTATACAAATTGTTTTCTTGTATTTAGTAAAATATTAACTTAATTTTTAAAATAATATCAAACTTATAAACTTTCCTGTTATGTATCCTAAATATAAGCTAATACA
>CATJCJ010000810.1 GCA_949738935.1 uncultured Eubacteriales bacterium
GCCCTTAAAATTTAAAGCTTCTTCTAAGTCTTTTTTTATTTCATTTACAGCGGAATTTTTTGGAGCGCTGTCACTCCTGCCTTTGTGATTTTCTTTCAAATTATCAACAATAAAATCTATATCTCTGTGTATCCTTTGAGTAAAATATTCTTTTTCCTGTATATGAGCCACTTTTAAAATATATAAATTTTTATCATAACTTTCAGGTTTATATTTTTTTATAATTTCATCTCGTGCCGCGTCTACCCAGACATTTAAATTTTCTATCTGCATAGCAGCTATACCATCAACGTAAATTTGAATATCCGCTAATAATTTTATAAAATCTTTATGACTTACCACCTCACAAAATAAAGCCGTATCAATTTGATTATTTTTCAGTATTTCTATAACTTCATCAGTCAAATGTAAGTCCGTAACATAAACTTCAAAATCGCTTTTCTTTTCTGTCAGTCCTAATAAATAATCGGTTGTCACTTTATAAGCCCCAGCAAGTTTTATTATCGCCTGACTGCTGATTTCTTTAAAATCGTTGCTTTCATAATTTCCCAACGATGATTTTGAAATGCCTGTTTCTTCCGCAAGATGTTCAAGTGTAAAACCTCTTTCTATCCTCAAATCTTTTAGTCTTTCCTGTATTGTTAAAGCCATAACTTCTGCCTCCTTTATCATTTATATATATTTTAACACATTTCCAGATTTATGAAAATATATAACTGATTTAACATTATTTCCTGATTTTTGGATATACAGCACAGACAATAAAAAAGTGATAGACTTTAGAAAATACCGAATATTAAAAGCAGGGAGGAATTTAATGATAAAAAATGAAGAAAAAATACCACTAAATGAATATACAATAAAAACTATTAACGGCGTTTGCTATAAAATATGTAGTGTTTATACAGGAAACAAGGATTTCAAAAAATTATTTGAGGATTTAATTATAACAAAGGCAGTACAGCGGCAAAATAAGAGTTGCGCTGATAAATGAAGCGCGCTATAATAAAAATATCTTAAAGCATTTGCCGCCGTTATACTGCTAATCGGGAGGAATAAAAGATTATGCAGACAAAAATATATAACGTTGGTATCTACGCAAGACTTTCCCGTGATGACGAACGTGCGGGAGAGTCTGTAAGTATTGAAAATCAAAAAGAAATGCTGACACGCTATGTTCAAGAGCAAGGCTGGAACTTAATCTCAACTTATGTAGATGATGGCGTGAGCGGTACTACGTTTGACAGAGCGGGTTTAAACGAAATGATTTCAGACGCACAAAAGGGAAAAATTAATTTGATACTTGTCAAGGATTTAAGCCGTTTCGGTCGTGACTATATCGAAACAGGCAAATATATTGACGTAATA
>CATJCJ010000811.1 GCA_949738935.1 uncultured Eubacteriales bacterium
CCTTTTCTCTGCTCAACCGTAAACGGGTCAATGTACTCTTTCAGACTTATCTGATCTGATAATTGGTCTTCCTGTAATTGGTTTTGTATATATTTTGTTATTGCTGTTTTATTACGTCCAACCGTATCTACATAATAACCTCTGCACCAAAAATGCCTATTTCCATACTTATATTTTAAGTTTGCAAACCTGTCGAATATCATAAGGCTGCTTTTACCTTTTAATATCCCCATAAATCTTGATACACTCATTTTCGGCGGTATTGATACCAGCATATGTATATGATCTGGACAAGCTTCTGCCGCTATTATTTCTACATTGTATCTTTTCACATATTGTTCTTAATATTTTTCCTATTTCTGCTTTGTATTTCCCGTATATTTCCTGTCTTCTGTATTTTGGCGCAAAAACAATATGATATTGACATCTCCATTTTGCATGTGATAAACTGGATAAGTCGTTATTCATAACGATACCTCCTATGATATAATTTTTGCGATTGTCAGTCGTTCTAATTATATCATAGGCTTTTTTTCAGAGCTTAAGCCTTTTTAACCACCAGTAGAACTGGTGGTTTTCTAATACAATAAAAAGCCTTTGGGCGTCTACAAACACTCAAAGGCTAAAGACTGGTGTAATATACAACCAATATGTTATAAAAATATTATACCAGAATATCACTTATCTTTCAACCGGAAATGGAGGAAATTTTGAATAATAAAAAGGTTGGAACTAACTTAAAATTGATAAATATGGAAACAGTGGAAGTGGAACAAATAGAATGGCTTCTTTATCCTTTTATTCCTTATGGAAAAGTAACAATAATTCAAGGTGACCCCGGTGAGGGGAAAACTACAATGGTACTTCAAATAACGGCTAAGCTGACAAAAGGAGAAGCTGTTCTTCCAGATAGTTTAGAAACTCAAAACCATAATATAGAGCCAGTTAATGTTATCTATCAGACTGCTGAGGACGGCTTAGGAGATACGATAAAACCTCGGCTTCTTGCGGCGGGGGCGGACTGTTCAAGGGTTCTCGTGATTGACGACAGCGAACAGCCTTTGACTATGCTTGATTACAGACTGGAAGAAGCGATTGTTAAAACGAATGCCCGTATGGTTGTTTTAGACCCAATACGAGGATTTTTAGGTGCTGACGTGGATATGCACAGGGCTAATGAAATTCGTCCGATGATGAAAAAAATATCAGGACTTGCTGAAAAGTATCATTGTGCTATTGTACTGATTGGTCATATGAATAAGAACAGCGGAAGTAAGTCCTCGTATCGTGGTCTTGGTTCTATTGATTTTCAAGCGGCGGCAAGAAGTGTTTTGATTGTCGGACGTGTAAAAAATGAGCCTGAAATCAGAGTTGTGTGTCATATAAAAAGCTCGTTGGCTCCAGAGGGTAAATCTATCGCTTTCAGACTGGATAAAAACAAAGGATTTGAATGGATTGGAGAATATGACATTAGCGCTGATGATTTGCTTTCGGGCAGTAATCGTGGGCAAAAAACGAGTGAAGCGAAAGAATTTTTAAAAGAAATACTTGAATCTAGTGCTGTAACTCAGAAAGAGATTGCGGAAGAAGCTGAAAATCAAGGAATAAAAAGTAAAACTCTTTGGAACGCCAAATTGGAGTTAAAAATTGAGTCATATAAAATAGGAAATAAATAGTTTTGGAACTTGCCAAAAGAATAAAAGGAAGATAGCAAGATTCCCTTTTCTTAAAGAAACAGCAATCTTGCTATCTTGATTAAAAACTGAGAATTTCAGAGGGTTACAGGCGAAATAAAAGGAAGATGGCAAGATTCCCTTTTCCTAAAGAAATGGTAATCTTGCCATCTTGAAACGGAGGAACAATGAAAAATATACAAATATCATACGATTTATTTATGAAACTGCTTAAATATCATTGTTTTGGAATATATGAATGTGAAGATGATATTAAACGTGAACTTGAAAATAAATTAAACTCTGTTTTGAAACGAAAATATTATACGAATTATAAAACCGCCAGCAGTGAGGAAGAAAGAGAAAAAGCACGTCAAAAATACCTTGATGAAATTGGTATGCACAAGGACTTTCGCTGGTAAATTTTCTTTTAAATGATATTTACAGGAGCGTGACACGCTCCTGTTTAAAAAGGTAACGGAGGATATTTTTATGATTAAACAGCCTGAATTTGACCCAAACAGAGAGAATATATATTTTTATAGAAGTCAGAAAAAGTATATCGCTATGCTTAATGAAGTTTTTGGAGATGTGGAATTGAGTGAGGAAGAAACAAGAATTTTAATATGGCTGACTAACTGGGATACAAGTACAGTAACAAATATAGTTTCAGCAATTAAAAGGGCTATTGGAACAGCGGTTAAAAACCGACCGTAGGTCGGCAAGCCCTCGGCAGAGCGCAAAGGCGATTTTGACAGGAACTGTCAAAAGTGCTTTTGCGTTACTTTTGGAAAAAGTAACAAAACAAGTTATATATTTATCTAATAATATAATACGGAAAGAAGTGATAATTATAGAATGAAAAGAACTATCAGCGTAATGATTGGTAAAGGCTCTGTAAAGCATAATAACAGAGATTTTACGGCTGAAAATGTGGACGCAAAACGTACACAAAACAATATTGTTTATTGTAATGAAAATATTAAAAGTGTATATCATCAGTTGTTTGATGAAGCGCTTGAAAAATATAATTCCAAACAAACCCGAAAAGACAGAATGATAAATGATTATTATGAAAAAATTCGTACCGGAAAACAGGAAAAGCTATTTCACGAAGTTATTCTTCAGATTGGAAATAAGGAAGATATGTACGCTGATTCTGAAAACGGTCAGCTTGCTAAAGCTGTTCTTGATAAATATATGAAAAATTTTCAGGAAAGAAATCCAAATTTGAAAGTGTTTTCAGCTCATCTGCATATGGACGAAGCCACACCGCATTTGCATATTGATTTTATACCTTTTACAACAGGCAGTAAAAGAGGACTTGAAACAAGGGTTTCTCTTAAAAAAGCTCTTGAAGCACAAGGTTTTAGGGGAGGTACAAAAAGCAATACAGAGTGGAACCAGTGGGTTGAGGCGGAAAAAGAAAAATTATCTGAGGTTATGCTTGAATACGGTATTGAGTGGAAAAAGAAAAATATCCACAAAAAGCATAAATCTGTAAATGAATTTAAGAGAGATATGCTTGTGAAAGAAGTTGAGGAATTAAACGAGAAAAAAGAAAATTTAGAACAAAAAATATCTGCTTATAAAAAATCTGAGGAATATGCGGTACACACAGCAAAACAAATACAAAACAATGATAATTATAATTTGCCAAGTCCTCCAACACTGATGTCCGCAAAAGCATATAAAAATAAATATGCCGAGCCGGTAATTAAAAAGCTGACAGATTTTATTCAAAATCTTGCGAGAAAATGTTTTCGTGCGGAAAAGGAAGTGAAACAGGCGAAAGAAGAAGTATCTGTTCTATATGCTGAAAATCAAAGGTTGAAATCGGAGGTTTGGAAACAGAATATTAAAATTTCAAAAATGGGTGTTGAACTGCGAAGATTTACTAAAATAAAAGATTATGTTGGTGCGGAGTAAGTAAACGAATGGATTAAAATTATAAATAAGACCGCAAAAAACAAAGATTTTCAGATTGAAAAATAAATATCTTCTCTAATTATTTATACAGGAATGTGTCACATTCCTGTATGAGTAGTTAGGGAAATGAATATTTGATTTTGAGGAGGTTTTTACAATGGATTTTATAGAAGAATTATACTACGGACACATTAACCCTAACGAAACAAGGGTTAATCCAACTTTAGAATATACAAGAGCCGCAAAATTATTTTGTGATAACGAAAAACAGCTTGCGAAAATTTTATCGGGAAATGATTTAAAGATGTTTAACGATATGCTGAGAGCAAATGATGAGATTGCCGGTTTTACGGGAATC
>CATJCJ010000812.1 GCA_949738935.1 uncultured Eubacteriales bacterium
AAAGTTTTCAAGGCTTGAAAGAGACGCTGTTAATGTTATTAACGCTTTTACAAACGCTAATTTGAAAATTAATGAAAATCAGGAGGTGTTTGATATGTGTAAAGCTCTTTTAGATATTAAAGAAGAAGGAAGACTTGAGGGAAGACTTGAAGGCATAATTTCTATAATAGAAATGTGTAAGGAATTTAAAGTCTCCTATTCGGATACGATTAAAAGAGTTTCTTCAAAATTTAAACTGACAGAAGAAGAAGCAGAAACTAAGGTTAAAGAAATCTGGTAACTTATATTGCTATTTTAATCGGAGAGGAATTAAAACCTCTCCGATTTTTATATATAACTGAGCTGTTACGGCAATTTAAATCTCTGTGAATGAGACGACATATGGTCTTAGCTTATTAATAACTCTCCATATATTACAATAATAACTGTAAATTCATGAAAATAAAAAATATATTATTTAAATAAGCTGACGCACTGAAACATTTGTGTTGGCTTATTTTTATGTAAAGGAGGTGCGTTGAAATGTTTAGAAGTTTGCTTAAATTCGTGAGAAGTCTGCTTTTTTCCGCTGTAAGCTATTTTGCTAAAACTCTGGTAACAGCGTAGGAAATAAAAAATAATTAATGTTTGGAGGTTCTAAGAAATGATATAGACACGATAAATTTATAAGTGTAATCGTCATAGCGGCGGCTACAGTTCTGATAACGATTATAGACAGCATTCTCGAAAATGAGGATAATAAGGGAGGCAGTTAAATGTTTCAGAACCGTTATATGACAAAGGGGATTTCTTCGGAAATCCCTTTTAGCGCCGCAAAGACGTGCGGACGGCGTAAGCCGGCTTTTGCAAAGCAAAAGCGCTGACAAACATTACAAAATTTAATGTGGCTTATGATTGAAAGCATGGAAATTGACAAAAAAGACTATTTACAGATTTTTGAGTTAAGTAAGGCGGTCACTGACGGGAAAGTTTTTCAGAAAATAACTCATAGGCAGGAACAGCCGGAATACGAAAAAACTGTTACTATACTTGCGAATGAAAAAGATGTTGTTGAAAAAAAGGTTTATGTTATTGATGATGTGAGCCATTGCACTATGCTTTTGGCTGAGGAATATTAAGGGGGATAAGGCTTTATGAAAAAAGAAACTGAAGAAGAAAGGGAATTTTGCTGTGGCTGCGGTAAGGAGATTGCGGAAGATGAGATTTTTGAGTTTAAGGGAGATATATACTGCGAGGATTGTCTAAATGAGATTACTTTTATATGTTCCCATTGTAACGAAAGATATTTAAACAGTGAAAACTGTGGTGACAGTCACAGGGATTTATGTGAGGACTGTTTTGATAATAATTATACAATATGTGAGG
>CATJCJ010000813.1 GCA_949738935.1 uncultured Eubacteriales bacterium
AACTATCGATAAAATTAATGCTATTTTACCGGAGGAAATGAAGCAGGCCAAGCAGGTTTTGGAGCAAAGCGACAAAATTTTGGAGAGTATTGAAGCGCAAGGCAAAAAGATGTTGGACGACGCCCGGGCGCAGGCAGAAAAAATTGTGCAGGAAACTGAAATTGTGCAGATGGCACAGCAGGAAGCCGAAAAAATTATCAGCGAGGCCAAGGATTATTGCGAAAGCATGGTTAATAAGGCTAATGAGCAGTCTGACCAGATTATTAGTGACGCTGAAGCTTACATAAACAGTTTGCTGGCGCATTTGGAGGGCAATCTGGATAAGGTTGTGGAGGCGGTGAAAACCACGCGCGACAGTTTTGAGATTAGTCGGAAAGGTTAGTGAACGCTTAACTATTGCCAAGGCCAAAGGCTGCCGGCAAAGTTTATTGTGAACTAATCCAGCCAGCATAGCTGGCTGGAAACCTTTGAAACTATTTAACGATGTTTATGAACAATTACAAATGAGCAGGACAGCAGCGCCAGCAGGCAGATTAAACTGCCCAGCAGCCAGGCGGCCAGAGTCTGCCAGACGTTAAATGTCTGAGCCAGACCCAGCAGGTGCATAATACCGAACAGGCCGTTCGTTTCTGGCAGGGTGCTGCTGCCAATATTAATAAGACCGAATTTTTGACAGCCTAATAACAGCGCTGGCGCGGCCAGACAATGCAGCAGGCGGCAGGGCAGATAATATTTCAGGGTTAAATCAGTTTCATTCAGCACCCCGGCAATTTGAGTGTGAATGGAAAGGCCGCTCCAGCCCAGAATTATGGCGGCGCATAAAAGTTTGGCCTGCAAGGGGGCGGCGCTGGCGGCCAGCGTGTCAATGCCCAGCGTCATTTCAAAAAAGCCCTCGCTTAAGGCCGGCAGTACGGAATTGGGCAGGCCAAAAAGCTGGCAGATGGGCTGCAACAGTATTTGCAGCAGGCTTAATAGACCGGTTTGTCGCAGCGTGAGCAGCAGCAGACTGAAAATAAGCATAAAAGCGCCAATCATGCCGATGTTTATAAGCGCTTTAAATGAACTTTCCTTGAGCATTTGGCTTAAGGGCTGCACTTTGGTTTGGCGGCCGAAAGCTGCTTGCCAGCCGGAGGCTATTAACTGCCG
>CATJCJ010000814.1 GCA_949738935.1 uncultured Eubacteriales bacterium
AACTGTAAACTGGCTGGATTCATGCATTGTTTGTGCCGGAAGGCAGGTACGACGTAAGGAGGGCATGCCGCCCGGCATGTCTGGAAGTTTGAAACAATGATTAACCATATGGTCAGGACACAATTGACTGGTGGCAACCGTCTGGAGAAGTTTAAAGTTATGTTTTAGTATAATTTTGGAGGGCGCTAGTGCCCTCCTGCTATTGAAGGAAAGGTATTATCAGATATATATTCTTAATATGTATTCTATTTTATAACCAAAATAAACGGGAAGGAGGAAATATTTATGCCTACAATTAAAAATCCTACTCCGAATATGACAGTCAGCGAATTAAAGAAAGTATATATTAATAGAAAATCGAATCATCTTGAAAAATGTGCATGGAAGGATTTTATTAAAAGATATAAGCATTAATTGAAATGTTAAGTATAAAAAGAACACTTTGAATATTTTATTTTAACAAATATATTATATATGTGGAGGATACAATGAATCAGAAAAATAATTTAACAACTATTGCAGAAAAAATTCAAACAATAAATCCAGAAATCTCAAAAGATATTTTAGATTTACTGTTTGAATATATTTTAATTAGATACACAGAACTTTTACCAAAAAATGTGAATAATGATTTACAGTCACTCTTAAATTTTCTTATTGATCCAGTAAGCACAATGAATAAAAGCTAATTCATTTTTTCAGTTTCTTGAGACATTTGTAGGGCTTGTGCTATCATTTCAGCTATAAGCTGTACAATATCTTTATTTATATTTGCAACACTTAGATTGGTATTTTTAAAATTCCATATTAATTGTCGCATAATTTCCTTATTTTGTTCAGTTAATTGCTCTTTTGCCATTTGTAATTTCCCCTTTCTTGGATTATTATTCGTTTTGGTGTATTATTTTTATGATATCACAATATTTATTTAATTGCTGTCGAAATAAAGGAAAAATAATCGACTATTATCGACATACAAAAATTTTTTGTTATATGGAATTAACTTGATATTTATAATAGAGATATGAGCACTTGGCTTACGCTAGGTGTTTTTTGTTTTGCGTATATAATAACATTAGAACATGGAGGAACCAATTATGAACTCATCAGAAAGAAATATATTACTAAAGGAAATTAAGCGTCTTGAAGATGCATTAACACAGGAACGCGAAGAGAACCGT
>CATJCJ010000815.1 GCA_949738935.1 uncultured Eubacteriales bacterium
CCTCAATATCTTTTGAGGTAATTTCCTGACCTATTTTCAGATCGTTTTTTATTCTCACGATCTTCATGGTGCTGCTCTTGCTTGCGTTAAAAAGCGGCGTGATAGCAAAGCAGATAATTAGCGCCAACGCTATACAGATAACGCCCAGAACCGTTCTGTTTTTCAAAAATTTCATTGTAATCTTTCCTTTCAGAAAAATATTTTTGTAACCAAAAATCCGATAAAAATAAACGGCACAAACGGCAAGGATTTACTTGCCGTTCCACCGTTAATTTTGCGGAAAATACAATTTCCCGCGTAAAAAATAAGCATGGAAATCTGCGCGAAAAGGAGCAGCGCAAAGCTGCCCCAAAGTCCGCAGACCACGCTCAAAGCCGCAATCAGCTTAACATCGCCGCCGCCGATTTTCCCCGTAGCGAGTGCCACGGAGAAAAATATAACGGCGACTATAAGCCCACATAAATTCTCCAACCGGAAATTTATTACCGCCGTCATCGCGATAATAACGCTTATCAAATTCGGAATTTCTCGGTTTTTTATGTCCTTATATGAGTCAATGCAAAGCAAAGTGGAAATCGCGGCAAACTGCATAACAGAGCCAATCATCAACCCTTGAAATTAAACATATCGGTCACTTTCTGTGTTACGGTCGGCATGATCGTATCGCCGAACAGGGCATACAGACCGCCGAGCAGCAGCGCGCCGATAACAACCGCGATCAGAATCTTGATACCGCTGTCGACGAAATTCTCGCCGCGCGTTGCCGCGAGCATGGTATTGCTGCGGATTGCAAGTCTGTATGCCGCCGCGTTTACCGCCGCGCGGGTTCTGCTGATCTTACGGCATACCGCCGCCTTTACGCTGCTGAACTTAGCCTTTACAGTATTCTTGATGTTCTTAAAAAAGTTTCTCATAAAAAAATCCTCCAAATAAATTGTTGATATATGCAAAAATCCGCGAATTTCTCCGCGGATATTACATATTAAATTGGGTTACATAGACATCGTCGGAGCCGCCTCATACGACTGCTCCGTCTGTGAAAAATTTGCCGCCGACTGCTCCTGAAGCTGAACGATAGCTTGCTTATATGCCTCCGCGACCGCGCTGTTAAGCTGTTTTCTCAACTCGGGAGTGGTGGGGAAGCACAGGTCATGATACTCGCCGTCCTGCCCCTTATACGAGGGCATGGACACAAACAGTCCGTTTTTCCCCTCGACTACGCGGATGTTCTTGACTGCAAAGCAGTCGTCAAGATTTGCCGACGCGATTGCCTTGACATTGCCCTCTCCGGGCGTTAAGCTGTTGATCCTTACGTCAATTTTCATATGTTACCTCCTCCTCGCAAGCGGTTGCGGCTGCGCCGA
>CATJCJ010000816.1 GCA_949738935.1 uncultured Eubacteriales bacterium
CTACTCAGATGATAAAATCGAAATAGAATGGAACTTTGAAGATATATTTTCGTTAAAATAATTTAAAAAAATAGTTGGTCTTTACTTGACATACTCCTATAGCCGAGATATTTCTATGAAAGTAAAGTCTGTAAAAAATATACAGAAACAAAAAGGATTGTTTATAGGAAACAACGCTGCTTATGGTTATATTGCGAAAGATAAAAAGCTCATTATTGATGAACCTGCCGCCAAAATTGTAAGACACATTTTTGAAATGGCAGATAATGGAATGAGGTATTTTGATATAGCGCAAACTTTAAATAAAGAAAGCATACCATCAAGAATTGATTACCTCAAAGGAACATCAGGCGTTCATTTTTGGAACAAAGCACAAATTTCACAGATTGTGCATAATAAAATTTATATCGGCACATATACTTGCAATAAAAATTATACTATTGCTCCGAGAGTAAGAAAATTCGCCGATGAAAGCGAATGATTTGTATTTGAGAATCATCACGAACCTATTATTTCAAAAGAATTATTTGAAAGCGTTAGCAGAAGATTTTATAAAAGCTGTGAAAAAGGTATTAAAAAGACAAGCAGGGGCTATGATGAATTTAACAGAAAAGTAATCTGCGGAGGGTGCGGTAAAGCACTCCATCGAAATTATTCAAATATTAAAGACGTAAGCAAACGTACTTTTTATTACAAGTGCAATTATGTTACAGACAGTTGCTGCTGTTCAGACAAGGTGTTTATAGAAGATTTAAAATTGATTGTAATTAATACTTTTGAAATGTATATGAACATTGCAATCAGTGATTTTAACTCTTTTAAAGCCGATGTAAACAATAAAGAAAGAACAATTAAAGCGGATATTGAAAAAATTAACGCTCAAATTGAAAAACTGGAAAAAAGAAAACTTATTGCTTATACTGAGTATAAGGAAAGGCTTCTCTCAAAAGAAAAATATCTTGATAAAAGAGAGAAAATATCAAACAGTATTGATAAACTTAAAACCGAAAAAGAAAAGCTGTTAGCTGACTGTATTCCATCTGAACGTTTTAATCCGGCTGATAATATAATCACAGAGTACAAAAACAAAAAGCTGACCGAGAAAATAATTATAGATAAATTTGTAAAGAGAATTTGGATATACTCAATAAACCGAATTGAGATTGACTGGAACTTTGATGATATATTTAGTTTGAAATGATTTTAAAAATTTTCTTAAAAAAGTTGGTCTTAGTTTGACATACTCCTATGCCAAGGGAATGTCACAGCGTGATATAGAAGACACACTTCGAGAAATTTACGGTTCAGAGATTTCGCAAGGTTTGATTTCACGTATAACCGATAAAATTATTCCGGAA
>CATJCJ010000817.1 GCA_949738935.1 uncultured Eubacteriales bacterium
AGGGATAGGAATGGCGGTTATTGTATTTGAAACAAAGGGAATTGAGAATAATACACTGCCTGCGATGAAAATATGTGGATTGCTGCTTTTGGGTATAATCAGTGCAACCACCGGATTCTTATTTGAAAATAGCAAAATAAAAAAGTGGAATCCTGCAAATACAAACTATAGAACAAATAAAGTAAGTATAATAAGTTTGCTTATATGTGCGATAATGTATGGACTGATGTGTGTTGTATAAGATATATGGAGCATTTTTCTGATTTATTTGTAAATTTTAGCATAAAAAAGCAGATTTTGGCAATGTGTATTTTTCTTTGACGATGAGTATAATAATATAGTAATGAGATTTGAACTGTATGAAAATGACCGAAAAAGCTATGGATGAAAATACAGGAGAATATCCGCTGAGATTTACGGAAAAATTCTTATGAAATTCGGACAAAGGGCAAACTGTAATTTTTATCCTTTTTACTTAAATAAGCATATTATTTTACTCGTATGTTTTTTATATTTGCATAAAATAACAATTTATTTCTTTTATAAAAAAGTTTCACTTAAATTTATGGTCATTTTACACAAATCTCGGAGTTTTTCGTTTTTTCGATAAAAAACGCCTTAACATAAAGGTTTTATACGCTTAGCTTATTAAGTAAAAAAAGCGGAATCAGCAAAAGATATAAAAAAATCAATAGTTAATTGTTACAAATTCATAACATTTATTTTGATTAAAATGTATATTGCTTAGTTTTGCCAATTTATGTATAATTGAAGTAACAGAAAAAGACAGTTGTTTTTTCTGTTAGCAATATTTTAGGTCGGATGTTTGTGAAGCATAAGATTCCGGCTTCTTTTGAGAAACAGTTAAAGAATAAAAGAGAAAATTTTCAGGAGGACACAATGAAGAAGAAACTTATTTCAATTTTTCTGGCGGCTGCCATGACAATGTCATTGACAGCCTGCACACAAGAGCCATCGGGCGGAGATACCACAACAACTTCCGCTGCCGGCGGAGATGAGGGAACCACTACCACAGCCGCTCCTCAGGGCGGAAATTCCGGCGAAACCATCACCCTCAGAGTATGGGGCGGTGAAGAGGATCAGGCTCTCCTCGCGGAGCTTGCAGACGATTTCAAGGCTGCTCATCCCGATCAGACCTTTGATATCCAGATCGGAGTTGAATCCGAATCCACTGCCAAGGATACCGTTCTTACCGATATATCCGCAGCAGCCGACGTATTCGCTTTTGCCAGCGACCAGATCGCTTCTCTCGTAAGAGCAGGTGCTCTCGCAAATCTTGACACAATGAGCGAGGTTCTTACCAATTATTCCGGAAAGTCCATTGACGACGTAAAAGCCGCCAACAGTGCCGGTACTATCGGTTCCGCTACTTTTAAGGATAACCTTTATGCTTTCCCCATGAGCGGCGGCAATAACTATTTTCTTTATTATGATGCGAACGTTCTCTCCGAGGACGATGTGAAATCTTGGGATACCATGCTTGAAAAGGCTGCCGGAGCGGGCAAGCAGGTAGGTATGACTTTAGCTTCCGGCTGGTATCTTTCCAGTTTCTTCATGGGCGCTGGCTTCGCTTCCTCCACTAACGATGACGGAACCACCAACTGCGACTGGAACGGCACCTCCGGCGATGGTTATACCGGAGTACAGGTAGTTGAAAGTATTCTCGGCATTACCAACAGTTCCGCTTTCCTTCCCGTTGCCGACGGCGACCTTTCCAACCAAATAGCTTCCGGTAACCTTTGCGCGGTAGTTGACG
>CATJCJ010000818.1 GCA_949738935.1 uncultured Eubacteriales bacterium
GGCTCCCCCTTGATATTGGCAAGGTCGAATTTGGTTACAGCAATGATTATGTGGAAATTGCGGATATCAATAAATTGCCTAAATCTTGTATAGGAGAATAAATATATTATGCCGCAAAATAAAGACAACAACATTAAGTTTAATACCTTTAGACCTGTATGCCAAAGGCATATGTGTGATGATTGCCCACGCTCCGATATGTGTACTGAGGAAATACAAGAAAAGGCAATATTGTACAAAGCAAGACTATATGTTTTGTTAAAGAATTTTCTGTTAAATCAAGCTTATGATTGCGGTTTTTGTCCCGAATATGAATTTACCAGTGATATATTGTCAAGTCAAATATTGTCTGTTATAATGCCAGATGATATGTAATAAATTATTATGCGTGTATATATCTTTAAAAGATATCATTTTTTTATATGTTCACTGCATTGAGTTACAATAGAATGATATGCTATGCATATTATTATACTGCATTATATATTTTTGAGTTAACATTTTTTGGATTGTTGAAAGGAGGGCTTAAGTGCGCACAAAGGCTATAAAAGATGATTCCATGGAGCATGTACTTGCGCTGTTAACCCGTCGAAATGAGATTGCCTGTCGTGTCGCTCTTGCGTATGGTTTGCGCATAGGGGACGTGTTGTCATTGCGGCGTTGGCAGATTGAGCAGGGTTCCGCAGTTATCAAGGAGCATAAAACTGGAAAACGGCGGCGCTTGAGGTGGTCTCAGTTTTTGCAAAAACAAATGTTGTCAATATCTGGTGATGTATATGTGTTTGAGCACAGGTTAGATAAAAACAAACACCGTACACGGCAAGCAGTCTATAAGGACATCAGAAGAGCCGCAAAGGCACTTCGCATTGATGGGTGCATAGGTACACACTCTTTCCGTAAAAGCTACGCAGTGCGCAAATTTGCGGCCACAGGGAGCGTGAAAAAGGTTAGGGAACTTCTTAATCATTCCGACGAGGCTGTAACAATGCTTTATGTGTTGGCCGAAATTGCGGATACAAACAGGTAACGACAAAAAAGAGGGATTAGTCCTCTTTTTTTAATTCATCTAATTTCTTTAAAAGATACTCTTTTACAAAATTAAGTCTATATTCAAGATACCTTAATTCTGACGGAAAGAGCTTGTCCGCATATCCCTTAGACGTAGCCGCTTTTATGCGCTTTCTCATTATCTTGTCGACATCGTTGTTCATAAGCTCTCGTAAAATCTCAATTTGTGTCTTGTTTTCCATTGCTTTATCTCCTTTGTGTTTATTTTTTCGGTTTTCTTTCGCTAATTGCCACCAACACAAAAATTAGAAGCAGTCAAGGGCAAAGCCGCGAAGCGGTAAGAAA
>CATJCJ010000819.1 GCA_949738935.1 uncultured Eubacteriales bacterium
ATGAAAGGAAAAAATATTATGAGAAAGATTTTTAACACAATTAAGGCAGGAGTACAGGCAGTAAAGGAGAAATTTGTCGCTATTCATGCGGCGGCAGAGCGCAGAATTCACAGAATATCCGCTAAAATCAAGACGGCGGCGTTCAGGTTTGTGATTCGCAGCCATGCCATGCTTGCGGCAAATCGTGGTGAAAACTTTGTGGACAGCGGTATAAAAATTCTGATTGCAGTAGTTATCGGCGCACTTCTGCTCGGCGGGCTGTATGCACTTTTCGGCGATACAATTATGCCCACCGTTACCGAAAAAGTAAAGCAGATGTTCAATTTTAAGGGCTGATGAACGGCTCTGTTATGCAGTTTGCCGCAATTATAACCCTGCTTGGCGTTGATTCCGTTATTGATATTAAAACTCGTGAAATACCCAATTGGATCAGCGGCGCAATAGCCTTCACAGCATTTTTAAATTTTGATGTTCGCAGCTTGTGGGGGCTAATTGTTGCCGTGATTTTCTTTGCAGTGGCTTTATTTACGGGAAAAATCGGCGGCGGGGACGTCAAGCTGATTGCGGCTTTAAGCGTAGTGTGCGGGCTTTGGGGCAGCTTTGCGCTGCTGCTGTTCGCACAAATTGCCATGCTTATTTTTTATGGCATAAGGTTTGTAATTTTTAGACTAAGAGGTAAAACGGCAGGAAAGAGCCTGCCGTTTGTGCCTTTTATTTTTATCGGCTATCTTATTTCGGTATTTTTAATTTGAAAGGAAAAAGCAATGAAATTTTTAAAAAACAGAACGGTTCTCGGCATAGTCTGCATTGTGCTGGCGCTGATTATTTGCTTTGCGATTACGCCGCTTTTTAACGCTTCCAAAAGCAGCACCATGAAGATTATCAGAATTAAAAATGATGTGAAGATTGGGCAGGAAATCACTTCAAAGGACGTTGAGTCGGTGGAGGTTGGGGCATATAATATGCCTTCCGATGTGGCGCAGAAATCCGAGGATGTTGTGGGAAAATATGCGGCAATGGAAATGATTAAGGGAGAGTATGTTCTGACTACAAAAATAAGCGATACGCCCGCTTCGGAGAACGCATATTTGTACGGTTTAACGGGAGAAAAAAGGGCGATTTCCATAACCATTCCCTCTTTTGCCGGAGGTCTTTCGGGTAAGTTGATTTCTGGGGATATCGTTTCAATTATCGCCGTCGATTACAAAGAAAAAGGCAAAACCGTTGTTCCCGAAGAATTGCAGTATGTCGAAGTTATCGCCGTTACCGACAGCAAGGGAAATGACGATGAAACGGTGACAGTTAAACCCGACGGGAAGGAAGAAGTGGAGCTGCCCGAAACCGTGACATTG
>CATJCJ010000820.1 GCA_949738935.1 uncultured Eubacteriales bacterium
CGACGCGATACAGTGTCTATATGATATGATCGAAAACGAAGATTACGAAAAAAAGCCCTCCTCCAAAAAGAAAAACGCGAAGAAACAGCCTCAGAAGTCAAAAGCGCCAAAGCGCGTAATTCCGGACGAAATAGACGATCAGCGCGCCGTTTCCCTGCTGAATATGATATGCAGCGGCGATATTGTGTATGAAAACGGAAAATTCGAGCTATCGGACAGCTAAGGGGGGCTAAAATGTTTCATTCGATTATAAGCGACTATGACGTGTTTTTCGCGGGCGGCGAAGAGTATGCTCAAAGTCAAAACTTTGTTGGTATTTACTCTCCGTTGAATTTAAACGGCTTGCCTCAGAATAAAAACTTTTTTTCAACAAATCCAAGAGACTACCTGCGTTCCGAGGTTTTGAAAAACAAGCCGCAACACTCCGACAACTATAATTAATATAATCTTTGGTCAAGGTATGCAATATGTATGATTAAAGATTGGTATAGCAGTAACGCAGAAACCTGCCGATCCAAGTGGTCGGCATACATACACCATTATTGACAGGAGAACGTATGGAATACATAAAGATTGTAATTCAAGGCATAATTCAGGGACTTACCGAGTTCCTGCCCATATCCAGCTCCGGACACCTATCGGTAGCGCAGCATTTTCTCGGAATTGAGGAATCAACACTTATTATATCAATAGTGCTGCATCTGGGAACGCTGGTTGCAGTGTTCACCGCTTTCTGGCGGGATATTTTCGGTATGGTAAAAGAGTTTTTTCTCACAATAGGCGATATTTTTACGGGTAAATTCTCGTGGAAGGATATGAACGACAACAGGCGCATGATGTTTATGGTAATAATAGCCACTCTCCTGCTTGTCCCCGCCTATCTTGTAAAGGACTTCTTTACCTGCATGGAGGGGGACGGCGATATAATTTTTGAGGGCTGCGCCTTTTTGTTCACCGCATTGCTTTTGTTCATGTCCGACGCTTGTGTGAAAGGACTTAAAACGGGGAAAGACATGAAGCTTCGGGACGCGCTGACCGTGGGACTGTTTCAATGCGTCGCTCTGTTTCCCGGCGTTTCCCGTTCGGGTTCAACAATAACGGCGGGGCTCTTCTGCGGGCTTTCCAGGGAAACAGCCGTGAAGTTTTCCTTTATTTTGGGTATTCCCGCCATTCTCGGCGGAAGCGTGCTGGAGTTAAAGGACGCCTTTGATTCGGGGGTTGAATTGGATTACCCCATTTTAGCGATAGGCTTCATTGTGTCAGCCGTTGTGGGCATTCTTTCCATAAAACTTGTAAGACTTGTCACCAAAAAGGACAAATTTAAATATTTTGGC
>CATJCJ010000821.1 GCA_949738935.1 uncultured Eubacteriales bacterium
AAATCGAGCAGGAGGCTGCTCCTTTTAGCCTCCTGCTCGCCGTGCGAGGCGGCGGTAAGCCTTTGCTTACAAATTTCATTGCGCCGCCTCTGTACATAACACAAAAAACCGTGGGACAATGTCCCACGGTTTTTTTACACCAATTCAATAATAACTTCCTCAGCGCCGTCTCCGCGTCTCGCGCCAAGTTTAATTATGCGAGTATAACCGCCGTTTCTGTCAACATATTTTGGAGCGATTTCCTCAAACATCTTTTTAGCCATATCAACACTTTTAGTATTAGCTCTTCTTTTTCTGCCATCGGCAGGAACCTCTGTAACAGGATAGAGCACACTAAGAATTTTTCTTCTGGCGTTCAAACGAGAAGGGTTATCTTTTTTAATAGTTTTTTCAACCTCGTCAAAAACAGTAACCCTTTTGCCATTAACATCTTCTTTAACTCTCTTACCGTCAGCGTCTTTTTTAGCAACCTTAGCGGTTACTGTAACCTCGGTAAAATTGTCCTTTTCTTTAACAGCAAGAGTAATCAGCTTCTCAGCGATTTTTCTAATTTCTTTAGCTTTGGTTTCAGTAGTTCTGATTTTACCATGGTATAATAAATTAGTCACCTGATTACGAAGCAACGCTTTACGCTGACTTGCGGTACGACCAAGTTTTCTATATCCGGCCATTACTAAACCTCCTTAAAAATCAATCATCATTAGGACTCAAAGCAAGTCCAAGTTCATTCATTTTATTAAGTACCTCTTCTAAAGACTTACGTCCCAAGTTACGTACTTTCATCATATCCTCTTCAGTTTTGTTAGCGAGATCCTCAACTGTGTTAATTCCCGCGCGCTTAAGACAATTATACGAACGAACAGAAAGGTCAAGCTCCTCAATACTAAGTTCAAGAACCTGAGTTTTCTTATCTTCCTCTTTCTGAACCATAATTTCCGTATTCATAGCGGCGTCAGATAAATTAACAAATAAGTTCAAATGCTCATTCAAAATTTTAGCCCCAAGACTCACGGCGTCTTCAGGGGTAATAGTTCCATTTGTCCAAACCTCAAAAGTAAGTTTGTCATAATCTGTAATATTACCAACACGTGTATCCTCAACAAGAAAATTAACTCTGCGAACAGGCGTATAAAGTGAGTCAACAGGAATCACTCTGATAGGCTGGTCAGGTTTCTTATTTTTAGAGGCCTCAACATATCCGCGTCCCCTTGTAATAGTAATCTCAATAAACAGCTTGCTGTTGGGTCCGCCGCTTAAAGTAGCGATATGAAGCTCAGGATTAAGAATTTCAATATCAGCGTCAACCTTAATATCACCGGCGGTAATCTCACCCTCGCCAACAAAATCAATATAAGCCATTTTAGGTTCAAAATTATCACTGTTATTTTTTATCGCAAGATTCTTAAGATTTAAAACAATTTCGGTAACATCTTCTTTAACGCCGGGAATAGTGCTAAACTCGTGCAAAACACCCTCAATTTTAATAGTACTGACAGCCTGCCCGGGCAAAGAAGAAAGAAGAATTCTTCTCAAGGAATTGCCCAAAGTTGTTCCATAGCCTCTTTCCAAAGGCTCAACAACAAATTTACCATACTTTCCGTCCTGTGATTTCTCAGCAATATCAATGCGAGGCTTTTCAAATTCAAACACTCATTCGAACCCCCTTATAAATTAACAAAAATAATATAGATAATATTATAGAAAAAAGAAAATTATTACAAGTCCGAAGGGGCAAAAGCCCCAACGAAATAAAATATAATTATTTAGAGTACAACTCGACAATAAGTGTTTCATTAACAGGATATTCAATTTGTTCTCTTGTAGGAAGAGAATTAACAGTACCTTTAAGATTATCTTGGTCAGCGATAAGCCATTGAGGAACAATTCTTGAGGAAGTAACGTCAAGAACATCTTTAAACCTCTGCAAATCTTTCTTGCTTTCCTTAATTTCAATAACGTCTCCGACTTTAACCTGATAAGAAGGAATATTAACTTTTTTACCGTTAACAACAATAAGATTGTGACGAACAATCTGTCTCGCTTCTTTTCTGGTACGGCCATAGCCAAGTCTATAAACAGCGTTGTCAAGTCTCAGCTCAAGGAGCATGAGAAGATTCTCGCCGGCAATTCCTTTCATATTCTCAGCTTTTTTATAATAAGTTCTAAATTGTTTTTCCAAAACACCATAAATAAATTTTACCTTCTGCTTTTCTTTAAGCTGCAAACCATACTCACTTGATTTTCTCATAACTCTTTTTCTTTTGCTTGGTTTTTTAGAAACACCAAGTATAGCTGGTTCAATACCAAGGTATCTGCATCTTTTAAGAACAGGACCTATCTCTCTAGCCATTTAAAAATGCACCTCCATTATATATAAAAAAATTAAACTCTTCTGCGTTTAGGCGGTCTGCAGCCATTGTGAGGAACAGGAGTAACGTCTTTAATCATAGTAACATCAAGACCGGCCGCCTGCAAAGCTCTGATAGCCGCCTCACGGCCGCTTCCAGGTCCCTTAACAAAAACCTCAACTGTTTTAAGACCATAATCCTTAGCGGCGTTAGCCGCCGTTTCAGCAGCCATCTGAGCGGCATAAGGAGTAGACTTTCTTGAGCCTCTAAACCCCAATCCACCGGCGCTGGCCCATGAGAGAGCATTGCCCGCCGCGTCTGTAATAGTAACAATAGTGTTGTTAAAAGTAGATTTTATATGAGCCTGACCACGGTCAACAACTTTTCTGTCGCGACGTCTGCGGCCGGCAGCTTTTTTAACTGCTTTCTTAGCCATTTAATAGAACCTCCCTAAAAATTATTTTTTCTTATTGGCAACAGTTCTTCTCGGACCTTTTCTTGTACGAGCATTTGTTTTGGTTTTCTGTCCTCTGACAGGAAGTCCTCTTCTGTGACGAATACCTCTGTAGCAGCCAATTTCCATAAGACGTTTAATATTAAGAGCGACTTCTCTTCTCAAATCACCCTCAACAGTCTGAGACCTGTCAATAACCTCACGAATTCTGGCAACCTCATCGTCAGATAAATCTCTCACTCTTGTATCCGGATTAACACCGGCTTCTTTTAAAATTCTGTTAGAACTTGGACGGCCAATACCATAAACATAGGTAAGACCAATTTCAACACGTTTTTCTCTCGGTAAATCCACACCGGCAATACGAGCCATGTACTAACGCACCTCCTGATAAAAATAAAATAATATAAAAAAATAATATATAGAAAAATAAATTAATAATTAAAATTATTGACGGTTTGCGAGGATTCCTGCCCCTCTAAAACCATATTTAAAAATCAGCCTTGTTTTTGTTTGTGTTTAGGATTCTCACAAATAACTCTAACACTGCCTTTTCTTTTGATAATTCTGCATTTTTCACACATAGGTTTAACAGATGGTCTAACCTTCATAAAAAACTACTCCTTTCATTTATCTCTCCATTTAATCCTGCCCTTAGACAAATCATAAGGCGACATCTCAACCAAAACTTTGTCTCCCGGAATAATTCTGATAAAATTCATACGAAGTTTGCCGGATATATGAGCAAGAATCTTATGACCGTTTTCCAACTCAACTTGGAACATAGCGTTGGGAAGTTTCTCAAGAACAGTTCCCTCAACCTCAATAACATCATTTTTAGACAAAGTAATAAACCTCCCTATTACCATCGAAAATCATAACTTATACGTCTTTAAAGCCTTTCGGAAATCAGCGTCGTTCAAATACAGCTTCCTCTCAAGCTTAATTTTGATATCCTCAATAATATCATTAACAATCTGAACGTGCATAATTTTCTTTTTCTTTGGTTTTTCAAGCTTTCTTAAATCACCATCAACAAGATATACATATTGACCGTCAAAGTCGACAATTATAAAAGGGCGCCTTTTATCACGGCCGCTCTTTGAATACACAACCTGACCTTTACTGTACATAAAAACCCACCTCAGCCTAAATAAGAGTAAGAAGCTCCGGTTCATCCTCCGTAATCAATACGGTGTTCTCATAATGAGCCGATAATTTCTTATCCTTAGTAACAACAGTCCAGTTATCCTCCAAAACCTTAACCTTAAAGTCACCGGCATTAACCATAGGTTCAATAGCCAAAGTCATACCCTCGCAAAGTCTTGGTCCGCGGCTGTTGGTTTTATAATTTGGAATTTGAGGAGCCTCGTGCATATCTTTGCCAATACCATGACCGACATATTCTCGCACAATCGAAAAACCATTTGACTCAACATATTGTTGAACAGCTTGGGAAATCTCGTGTAAATGATTGCCCGCTCTGGCGAATTTTATTCCCTGAAAAAAGCTTTCTTTTGTAACGTCAATAAGCCTTTTCGCCTCCAAAGAGACATCACCGACAGCAAAAGTTCTGGCGGCGTCTCCGTGAAATCCTTTAATATACGCTCCAACATCAATACTTATAATATCGCCGTTTTTAAGAGCTCTTTTTCCCGGAATCCCGTGAATAAGCTCTTCATTTACGGAAGCGCATATAGAAGCCGGAAACCCCCCATATCCTTTAAAAGAAGGAACAGCGCCTTTACTTCTTATATATTCCTCGGCAATTCTGTCAAGTTCCTCAGTGGTAACTCCAACCCGTATTTTTGATTCCAGAAGATTAAGAACCTCTCCGGTAATACGTCCGGCGATTCTCATACACTCAATTTGTTTTTTATTTTTAACAGTAATAGCCATATCTACGCCTCTTCCAAAATCTTAACCAAATCCGAGGTTATCTCATCAATATCACCGTTTCCGGAAACCCTTACAAGAAGTCCCTTTTTATCATAATAATTTATAATGGGCAAAGTAGCACCATGATAAATATCCAGCCTGTGTTTAACAGTTTCCTCAGTATCGTCTTTACGCTGAATAAGAGTAGAACCACATTCATCACAAACATCAGGAACTTTCGGGGGATTATGTTTAGTATGATACATTTGACCGCATTTTGGACAATCTCTTCTGCCGGACATACGCTCAATAATAATATCCTCATTAACCTCAATAAGAATAACCTTATCAACATCCCCAATAATCTCAAACAGCCCCTCCGCCTGACTCAAATTCCTCGGATAACCGTCAAGAATATATCCTTTCTTACAATCATCTCTTTTAAGTCTTTCAGATAAAATTCGGCTTACAATCTCATCCGGAACAAGCTGACCCTCATCCATAATATCAGTTATTTTCTTTCCAAGCTCGGTTTTAAGCTCAATCTGTTCTCTAAGCAAATCGCCTGTTGAAATATGAGCGATATCAAAGTGTTTGGATAACCTTTTAGCTTGGGTACCTTTTCCCGCGCCCGGGCAACCTATAAGAATAAGCTTCATAAAATATACTTCCTTTCAAGCTCATCCGAGCCTAAAATATAATAAAACCGGCATTTTGAGAATGTCCCAAAAAAATGGGACAACCCAAAAACCCCAAAAAAAACAATTAACTTAAAAATCCTTTATAATGTCTCATAAGAAGCTGAGACTCAAGCTGTTTAACGATTTCAAGAGCAACACCCGTAACAATAAGAAGAGTAGTTCCTCCAAAACCAACTTGAATTCCCGGGAATATCCAGCCGATAGCAACAGGAACAATCGCAATCAAAGCGTAAAAACAAGCGCCGATTAAAGATATTCTGTCAACAACCCCCTGAATAAACTCAGATGTAGGCTTACCAGGTCTTATACCCGGAATAAAACCACCGCTTTTCTTCATATTTTCCGCAACCTCAACAGGATTGAAAGCGAAAGAAGTATAGAAGAAAGTAAAACAGAAAATAAGAATAATATAAATAACAGCGCCAATAGGATTTTGAATATCAAGAATTCTCACCACATCGTCAAGCCAAGTCACCCCAAACATATTTTTAATAGTCTGCGGAAACTGCAAAAGTGAAATTGCGAAGATAATAGACATAACTCCGGCAATATTAACTTTAATAGGGATAAAAGAACTCTGACCTCCAAAAATCGTACGTCCCGCCATTTTCTTTGAATATTGAACAGGAATGCGTCTTTCACCATCCTGAACCAGTATAACAAATCCAATAATAAAAATAAACACAACCAAAAGCAAAATTATACTAATCCAAGCCATCGAACCCGCCGAATCACTTGATGTAGCGTAAGTATAAAGCTGCTCAACGCCATTCGGAAGACCCGCAAGTATATTAGCGAAAATGATAAAAGAAGAACCATTTCCAATACCGCACTCAGTAAGCTTCTCACCAAGCCACATAATAAAAATAGTACCTGTAACCATAGTAACCAAAGCCGCCCCATAAATAAACCAGCTTTGATTTGTAAACATACCATGAACAGTATAAATCTGACCGGCGCCCTGCAAAACAGCCAAAACAACAGCGAGAACTCTGGTAGCCTGATTAATCTTTTTACGGCCTTCCTCGCCCTCCTTATTAATTTGCTCCAGCTTAGGAATAGCGACAGTCAAAAGCTGCATAATGATGGAAGAATTGATATAAGGTCCGATACCCATAGCGAATATTGAGCCATAAGAACCTCCCGTCATCAAAGTAAATAAAGACATAGCGTCATCGCCCATAGCGTTTCCGCCAACAAGTTTATCCATAGAAATACCGGGAACCGGAATATGCGTACCAAGTCGTACCACCAATAATATAAAAAGCATATAGAACAACTTCATACGAAGATCTTTAACTTTCCATGCATTCCTAAATACAGAAAACATTAAATCACCTCAGCTTTTCCGCCTGCCGCCTCAATTTTCTCTTTCGCGGACTGACTATAATAATTAACTTTAACAGTCAGTTTTTTAGACAAATCCCCATTACCAAGAATTTTAACTCCGTCTCTTGGATTACTAACCAATCCTTTAGATTTAAGCGCGTCAATATCAACAACAGCGCCGTCGTCAAACACATCCAAATGAACAAGATTAATAGCGACGATTTCTTTAGAGTTTCTGCATTTAAAACCTCTCTTAGGAATACGTCTGTAAAGAGGCATCTGACCGCCCTCAAAACCGGGTCTCACACCACCGCCGGAGCGAGCGTTCTGACCTTTGTGACCTCTTCCGGCAGTCTTGCCGTTTCCGGAGCCGTGACCTCTTCCCTTGCGAAAAGCCTTAAATTTAGAACCCTTTGCTGGTTTCAATTCACTCAAATTCATTTTAAAGCGCACCTCCTTCTACTAAATTTCTTCCACCTTAACCAAATGCCTTACTTGTTTAATCATTCCTCTTATAGCGACATTATCCTGTTTCTCAACAGAAGAATTTGTCTTTTTAAGACCAAGAGCGGCGATAGTTTTTTTATGCTTTGGAATAGCTCCAATAGTAGATTTAACCAAAGTAATTTTCAACATTTAATTAACCCCCTTAACCCAAGATTTCCTCAACGGTTTTCCCGCGGAGTCTTGCGACCTTTTCAGGAGTTGTAACTCTGCTCAATCCTTCGATAGTAGCGTTTACAACATTTCTTTTATTATTTGAGCCCAAAGATTTTGTTCTGATATTTCTAATACCGGCAAGCTCCAAAACAGCACGAGCCGGACCACCCGCGATAACACCGGTACCTTCAGCCGCGGGTTTCAACAAAACTGTAGCGCTTCCAAACTTTCCAAGATTCTCGTGATAAATACTATCATCCTGATTACGCTCAACATATATAAGATTTTTAACAGCGTCTTCTTTGCCTTTACGGATAGCGTCAGGAATTTCCATAGCCTTGCCAAGACCGGCGCCAACGTGACCGTTTCCGTCTCCAACGACAACCAAAGCGGCAAAACGGAAAGTACGGCCGCCTTTAACAACCTTAGTAACACGTTTGATAGTTACAACTTTATCTTCCAATTCAAGTGTACTTGCATCAATTTTATTTCTCAAGACTTACCCTCCTTTAAAATTGCAGTCCGGCTTCTCTCGCGGCGTCAGCCAAAGCCTGAATTTTACCATGATAAACAAAACCGCCTCTATCAAAAACAACGGTATTAATACCCTTATCCAAAGCTTTTTTAGCGATAACCTCACCAACGACTTTAGCCGCCTCAACGTCAGACGTTTTCTCAACCTTGTCTCTTACAGAGGCTTCCATAGTAGAGGCCGCGGCCAAAGTGTTTCCGACAGTATCATCAATAATCTGAGCGTAAATATGCTTGTTAGACCTAAAAACCGCCAATCTCGGTTTTTGAGCCGTACCGGAAATTTTATTACGAAGTCTGTAATGACGTTTAATTCTTCCGGTAGCTCTTGATGGCTTATTAATCATCCGATTTTCACTCCTTTTACTTATTTCTTACCTGTTTTACCAACCTTACGTCTGATAGTTTCAGTAGTATATTTAATACCCTTTCCTTTGTATGGTTCAGGCGGACGTTTTGTTCTTATCTCAGCGGCAAACTGTCCAACCTTTTCTTTGTCAATACCCGAAACAGTAATTTTATTAGTACCGTCAAGAGTAGTAGTAATACCCTCAGGGTCAATCATCTCAACGGGATGAGAATAACCGAGAGTAAGAGTAAGCTTGTTCCCGCTTTTAGCGGCTCTGTATCCAACGCCGTTAATTTCAAGTTCTTTAGTAAAACCTTTAGTAACACCCTCAACCATATTAGCGATAAGGGTTCTTGTAAGACCATGTAAAGATTTATATCTTTTCAAATCGCTGGGTCTTGTAACAACAATCTGAGATTCCTCAACAGCGATAGTCAAATCATCAACAAGTTTACGAGTCAAAGTTCCTTTCGGTCCTTTAACAGTAATAACGTTATCATCATCAAGTTTAACGTCAACACCCGCTGGAATAGCGACAGGTAATTTACCTATACGTGACATCTTCGCACCTCCTTATAAAATTACCAAACAAAAGCGAGGACTTCTCCGCCCACACCAAATTTTCTAGCTTCTTTATCAGTAATGATACCCTTGTTTGTTGAAACAATAGCGATACCAAGACCACCCAAAACCTTTGGCATCTCCTCGCAGGAAACATAAACTCTAAGACCCGGTTTAGAAATTCTCTTAATTCCGGTAATAACTTTCTCATTTTTATCTTTACCGTACTTTAAAGTAATACGCATAGTTTTCTTAATACCGTCCTCAAGCATCTCAAATCCTTTAACATAACCTTCCTTTGTCAAAATATCGGCGATAGCCGTTTTCACTTTGGAAGAGGGAACATCAACGGTATTGTGTTTCGCGGTGTTCGCGTTTCTGATTCTTGTAAGCATATCCGCAATAGGATCGTTCATCGACATTTTAAAAATCCTCCTTTCCCCGATTACCAGCTGGCTTTTTTAACTCCCGGGATTTGACCTTTATAAGCTAACTCACGGAAGCAAATACGACATATACCGAATTTTCTCAAATAAGCGTGAGGTCTTCCGCAAATCCTGCACCTGCTATAGCTTTGTGTTGAATACTTAGCTTTTCTTTGCTGTTTGACAACCATAGATTTTTTAGCCATTGTCTGTCCTCCCTTACTTTTTAAATGGCATACCAAATAATTTTAATAATTCTCTCGCTTCCTCATCGGTTTTAGCTGTAGTAACAAAAACAATATCCATACCTCTGATTTTATCAATCTTATCATATTGAATCTCAGGGAACATAAGCTGTTCTTTAACACCGAGAGTATAATTGCCTCTTCCGTCAAAGCTGTTAGCGCTGATACCTCTAAAGTCACGTACACGAGGAAGAGCGATATTAATAAGCTTGCTGGCGAAACTATACATTTTTTCTCCCCTCAAAGTAACCTTACATCCGATAGGCATACCTGCGCGGAGTTTAAAAGCGGCGATAGACTTTTTGGCTTTTGTGACAATAGGCTTCTGACCTGAGATAATAGCCATATCATTCATAGCGTTGTCAATAGCTTTAGCGTTTTCTTTAGCCTCTCCAAGACCCATATTAACAACAATCTTCTCAATTTTAGGAACTTCCATTTTATTTTTATATGAAAACTTTTTCATCATAGCGTCAACGATTTCATTCTCATAAAATTCTCTTAAAGCGTTCACAGTAAAGAGTACCTCCTTTCAAAAAATTAATCGATTACCTCGCCTGTTGATTTAGCGATTCTTTGTTTAACATTAACCATCCTGCCGTCGTTTTCAATTCTCTCAACTTTATAACCGATTCTTGTAGGTTTTCCCTTATACAAATACATAACGTTTGAGGCGCTTATAGGGGCCTCTTTCTGAATAATACCGCCTTGGTTATTAGCGGAAGCTTTTTGGTGTTTTTTAATCATATTAACACCCTCAACAATAACTTTGTCTTTTTTTCTGTCAACAAAAAGTATTTTGCCTTCCTTACCTTTGTCAACACCGGCAATAACAACAACTTTGTCACCTTTTTTAATCTTCACAGTCCGTACACCTCCTTATAATACCTCAGGGGCAAGAGATAAAATTTTCATATACTGTTTTTCTCTCAATTCTCTGGCAACCGGTCCAAAAATACGGGTACCTCTTGGATTTTTGTCATCTCTTATAATAACAGCCGCGTTCTCATCAAATTTTATATAAGAACCGTCAGGTCTTGAAGCGCCCTTTTTAGTTCTGACAACAACAGCCTTAACAACCTCGCCTTTTTTAACAACACCGCCGGGTGTTGCGTCTTTAACAGCCGCGACTATAACGTCGCCGATATTAGCGTATCTTCTTGTTGAACCGCCCAAAACCCTAATACATAAAAGCTCCTTAGCGCCGGAATTGTCAGCGACAGCCAATCTTGATTCTTGTTGTATCATTAAATTGCCTCCTTTCCGAAGAGGTGATTTTTCAAATAATAAAAACCGCCCCAACAAACATAAAACTATTTAGCCTTTTCCACAATATTAACAAGTCTCCATCTTTTATCTTTTGATAAAGGTCTTGTCTCCATAACTTTAACACGGTCACCTATTTTACACTCATTGTTCTCATCATGAGCCTTAAGTTTGTAAGTAGTCTTAACAATCTTTTTATACAAAGGATGTCTTACATTATTCTCAACGGCAACAACGATAGTTTTGTCCATCTTATCACTAACTACTCTGCCGATTCTTGTTTTACGAAGATTTCTTTCCACGAAACGCGCCTCCTTTCATTATGAGTTAAAGACCTTTTTGTTTCTGAGTCATAATAGTTTGAATACGAGCGATATTTTTACGAACCTCTTTAATTCTCGCCGTATTATTAAGCTGATTTGTAGCGTTTTGGAATCTCAAGTTAAACAATTCCTTTTTAGCGACAACCAAGTCATCTTTCAATTCCTCACTGGATTTATTTCTAAGTTCCTCAACAAAATTTTTAGTTTTCACTATTATTCACCGTCCATTTCCTGGTCAGCACGTGACACGATTTTGCACTTTATAGGTAATTTATGAACAGCGAGACGCAAAGCTTCTCTCGCGATTTCCTCGCTGACTCCGGCTATCTCAAACATAATTCTTCCTGGTTTAACAACAGCCACCCAATATTCGGGAGAACCTTTACCAGAACCCATTCGAGTCTCAGCCGGTTTTTCAGTAATAGGTTTATCCGGAAAAATCTTAATCCAAACTTTACCGCCACGCTTAATATATCTTGTCATAGCGATACGAGCGGCCTCAATTTGGTTGGAAGTAATCCAGCTTGGCTCACAAGCCTGTATAGCGAAATCACCATAAGTAATCTTATTGCCCTTCGTAGCCTGACCTTTCATACGTCCTCTGAATTGTTTACGTCTTTTAACTCTTTTAGGCATTAACATTACTTATCACTCCCTTCCGAATTCTTCTGAGGAAGAACCTCACCTTTATAAATCCAAACTTTAACCCCGATTTTGCCATAAGTTGTATCAGCCTCAGCAAAACCATAATCAATATCGGCTCTTAAAGTCTGAAGAGGAATTGTTCCATCGTGATAATGCTCAGTACGAGCCATCTCAGCACCGCCAAGACGACCTGAGCAAGCTGTTTTAATACCCTTAGCGCCAAGACGCATGGTTCTTGTCATAGCCTGTTTCATAGCGCGTCTGAAAGTAATACGATTTTCAAGCTGTCTGGCGATATCCTCAGCCACAAGCTGAGAATCAAGCTCAGGTTTTTTAATTTCCTCTATATTAATCATAACTTTCTGAGGAGTCATTTTCTGAAGCTCATTGCTAAGCTCCTGAATAGAAGCGCCGTTTCTTCCGATAATGATACCAGGTTTAGAAGTATGAATAGTTATTTTAACGCGTTCATTGGTTCTCTCAATATTTATTCTGGAAACATTTGAGTTATAAAGCTTTTTCTTGATATAAGTTCTTAAAGCGTTATCCTCTACCAAGAAATCAGCGTAATTTTTCTTGTCGGCATACCAAGTGGAATCCCAGTCTTTAATAATACCGACTCTCAATCCGTGTGGATTTACTTTCTGACCCATCATTAACCTCCTTATCTCTCATTCAAGTATATTGAAATATGAGCAGTACGTTTGTTAATTCTATAAGCTCTGCCTTGAGCTCTCGGACGAATTCTTTTAAGAGTCGGTCCTTGGTTAGCGACTGCGTCTTCAACATACAAATTCTCAACATCTAATTCCAAGTTGTTTTCCGCGTTAGCGACAGCGGATTTCAAAACTTTTTTTATAATCTCAGCGGCGTATCTTGGAGAATAAGCGAGAATACCCATAGCCTCCTCAATACCTTTGCCTTTAATCTGGTCCAAAACGATTTTGGCTTTAGTGTTGGAAACTCTGACAAATCTGGCGTGAGCCTGAGCTCTTTTGTCCTTTTGCTTTTCGTTTCTTTCCTTTTTAATCTGGCTTCTATGTCCTTTAGACATGAAAGACTACCTCCTTCCGAAACAAAAAATATCAAATATTAACGAACCCTTGACTTTTTCTCAGCGTCCTTGCCATGACCTCTGTAAGTTCTTGTCAAAGCGAACTCACCAAGCTTATGACCAACCATATCCTCGGTAATATAAACCGGCACGTGTTTTCTGCCATCATGAACAGCGATAGTGTGACCAATCATTTCCGGAAATATAGTAGAACGACGTGACCAAGTTTTAATAACGTTCTTCGTGTTAGCCTTATTCTGAGCGTCAACCTTTTTAAGAAGATGAGCGTCGCAGAAAGGCCCTTTTTTAATTGATCTACTCATTCAGATTTTCCTCCCATTATTTATTTCTGCCACGAATTATATATTTATTGCTTGCTTTGTGCTTTTTACGAGTTTTATATCCAAGAGCCGGTTTACCCCAAGGAGTACAAGGAGCCGGACGACCGATAGGAGCTCTGCCCTCGCCGCCGCCGTGAGGATGGTCGTTAGGATTCATAACCGAACCTCTTACAGTAGGTCTTATACCCATATGACGTTTTTTACCGGCCTTACCAATATTAATAAGTTCGTGGTCAATATTTCCGACCTGACCAATAGTAGCCCGACAATCTATAGGAAGAAGTCTCATTTCTCCGGACGGAAGTCTGACAGTAGCGTATTTACCTTCTTTAGCCATAAGCTGAGCGACATTACCCGCCGCGCGAACAAGCTGACCGCCGGCGCCTGGTTTCATCTCAATATTATGAATCTCCGCTCCGACCGGAATATTTCTCATAGGAAGAGCGTTTCCAACGTGAACCTCAGCTTCGGGACCATTATTAATAACGTCGCCAACTTTTAAGCCGTTAGGAGCGAGAATATATCTCTTCTCACCATCAGCGTAAGCAAGCAAAGCGATATTAGCTGTTCTGTTAGGGTCATACTCAATAGCTGTAACTTTAGCAGGAATACCGTCTTTGTTACGTTTAAAATCAATAATTCTATATTTTCTTTTAGCTCCGCCGCCATGATGACGAACAGTTATTTTACCCTGGTTATTACGGCCGGCTGTTGTTTTAATATGCACAACAAGGCTTTTTTCAGGTTTTGATTTAGTAATTTCAGAGAAGTCCGACACAGTCATATGTCTTCTCGAAGGTGTATAAGGTTTAAATCTCTTAATACCCAATTTTTACACTCCTTTCAATTATTATACCTAACACGCGTCCGTGCGTGTCATCAACATCAAATTACATACCCTGGAAAATCTCAATTTCCTTGCTTTCCGCTGTAAGCTTGACGATAGCCTTTTTTCTTTTATCGGTTCTTCCGACAGTATAGCCTCTTCTTTTAACTTTACCAGTTATATTCATAGTATTTACAGAAGCGACTTTAGTGCCCTCAAACATTTTCTCAACAGCTTCTCTGATTTGAATTTTAGTAGCTTCCGGGTGTACGTAGAAAGAATATTTTTTATCAGCCATATCATTCATACTTTTTTCCGTAACAACAGGCTTCAAAATAACATCATAATATTTAATATCAGCCATTACGCATACACCTCCTGAATTTTCTCAACAGCTTGTTTTGTAACAACAAATGAATCATATTTAAGAATATCATAAACATTAATAGTGTTTACGGAAGCGGTCTTAACATCAGGAATATTTCTCGCGGATAAAACAGCGTTTCTGTTTCCGTCCTCAAGAACAACAAGAGCGTCAGAAACTTTAATATTATTAAGAACATTCCTCATATCTTTTGTTTTAATCTGACCAAGATTAAGGTCCTCCAAAACAACAAATTTATTTTCATTAACTTTAGTGGTAAGAGCGGACTTAAGAGCAATTCTTTTAACCTTTTTATTAAGTTTAAAAGAGTAATCCCTGGCTTTCGGAGCGAAAACAACGCCTCCGCCTGTCCACTGAGGAGCTCTTATAGAGCCTTGTCTGGCGCGTCCCGTACCCTTTTGTCTCCAAGGTTTTCTTCCGCCGCCTCTAACCTCAGAACGAGTTTTAGTACCTTTAGTGCCCTGTCTCTGATTAGCGAGATACTGAACAACGACCTGATGCATAACATGCTCATTAACCTCAACCGCGAAAATACTATCATTAAGCTCAATAGAACCAACTTCATTTCCGCCCATATTTAAAACCTTAACATTTGCCACTGTTTATTCCTCCTTTCATAAAATATTAATTAAGCTTTAACGCTGTCTTTAATAAAAAGTATAGAACCTTTATTTCCAGGAACAGCTCCTTTAATAAGAATTAAATTCTTATCAGCGTCCGCACGGACAATCTCAAGGTTCTGAACAGTAACATTTACACAGCCCATATGTCCGGGCATCTTTTTACCCTTTTTAACTTTACCGGGAGTAGTGGCTGAGGATAAAGAACCAAGACCTCTGTGATATTTGGAACCATGAGCCATAGGCCCTCTGTGCTGATTATGTCTTTTAATAGCGCCCTGAAAACCTTTTCCTTTTGAGACACCGTTCACATCAACTTTGTCTCCCTCAGCGAATATATCAGCTTTAACTTCCGAACCGATTTCATAATTATCAACATCATCAAGTTTAAATTCTTTCAAAACTCTTACAGGAGAAACCCCCGCCTTATCAAAATGACCTTTTTTAGGTTTATTGACCTGTTTTCCCTTAATATCTCCAAAACCCAGCTGAACAGCGGCATAGCCGTCATTTTCCTCTGTTTTTTTCTGAGTAACTAAACAAGGTCCCGCCTCCAGAACAGTAACAGGAATCAACACTCCGTTATCAACAAAAATCTGGGTCATACCAATTTTTTTAGCTATAATAGCTTTTTTCATTTTCGTACCTCCTAAACTCTACAGCGGATTATCCAAAAGGACAATCATTCTAGGCAAATATAAGGCGTACTTATATAAACCATAACCAAATTATTTCATAATCTTCAAAGTGATATCAACACCCGCCGGCAAATCAAGACGAGTCAACGCGTCAACAGTCTTAGCGGTAGGCATTAAAATATCAATCAATCTTTTATGAGTTCTCATCTCAAACTGTTCTCTGGAATCTTTGTATTTGTGAACAGCTCTAAGAATAGTAACAACTTCCTTTTTAGTAGGAAGCGGAATAGGTCCGCTGATTTTAGCGCCTGTTTTTTTAGCGGTCTCAATAATCTGAACCGCTGATTTGTCAATTAACTTATGGTCATAAGCTTTGAGACTGATTCTAATTTTTTGATTAGCCATAAAAAAAGTCCCCTCCTTTTCGCACTTTTTAATTTACTCAGTACGACAAGTGGTGACTGCACATACAAATTTTACCGCAAATTATCCCTATAAAGGATAAGAACAATAAAAACATATTCAGTACAGTGACCTTGCCGCCCGGCTTCATGAACTGGACATCGCTCCGCAAAAAACCTGTATACACCATTACAGCAACCTTTGCTTCAACGCTCTTAATGCCACAACGCTGATATTATAACACCGTTTTATTCCTATGTCAACAGTTTTTTGAAAAAAATCTTTTCTTCGCCAAACATTTTTTATAAAAAACAATTCCCATGGAAATCATTAAACTAAATAGTAAAATATAAAAGCTTTCACTCAAAAAAGGAACTGAAAACTCAAATATAATATTATGTTTCCCCTTTGTAAGCTCAATTCCCGTAAAAATTCCATTTACTTTTAACGTATTCCTTTTCTCTCCGTCAACAAAACATTTCCACCCGTCATTATACGGTATACTCAATGTTAATATACCATTCTCCTCATTATTTATAACACCGGAAATTAAGTTTCCCTCAATACGCGGACTTTCAAAATTATATTTGTTTAAATCTCTCACCCAATCATCAATCTTACCATATATCTAAAAGCCCAAAATGTTAATAGAATCCACACAAAACAATCATTCATAAAATCAAATCTAAGAGCCTGTCTAAAAACTATTAAAATATCCAAAAAATCAGTGAAAATAATATCATTACGCTCCAAAATGATTTTATTTTTGCTGATTTTTTGTGT
>CATJCJ010000822.1 GCA_949738935.1 uncultured Eubacteriales bacterium
CTCTAATCTCATGTGTATAACTTCCTTTCGATATATTTGCGTTTTATATGCTCCACATCTATATTCTCTTTTTGTTTCTGATTTTTTCGCAAAAAGAAAAAGCTATAACCATTTGGCTATAACTTTTTCTCAATATGAATATTATGTAATGCTGTATCAGCGTTTCGCCTTGTGAGGCACTCAAATATTTCAATTAATTATTTTATGGGTTTTTATATAAAGTTACATTCTCATAATAAAATCTTCATTTCCTTTCAATATAAAGGTATATTCATAGCCATATTGCTTTATCAAAGTTCCATTTATCTCCTCATTATATAAAATAAGATAAGAAAAATTTCGAGAGAAGTTATATGGAAATGTCAGCTTATATTTCATCAAGTAAGAATCTATATATTGTACAAAGTCATTAAATTCAAAATTAATATCGTTTTCAGCATCTCTAAATAATTTCAAAGCGTCTTCGATTGAAATTTCTTTGTCACTATTGCATATTCTTCTTTTAATGAATTCACCAAATATTCTTCTTTGGACTACATAGTTTTGTTCATTTTGTATATTAATTTTATTTTTTAACGCTACAGCCTTTTTTACTAACAATATCGAATATATAATCCAAAATATCATCGGAAAAATTATTATGATTCCATAAAATAAATCTCGATATTTATCCATACAAACAAAAAAATTGCTTTCCATATTAGAACTACACCACATATAAAAAGCCCCTAACACTATTGTGCTAAAGAAAAATTTCAAAAAATTTTCCAAAGAATTTGCATTAAAATTTATAGATTTTATATCTGAGTCAACCAAAATTTCATATTTATCTCGTTGTCTTTTCTTATCTTCTATATTTTCATTACTCATAACTTATTTTCTCCAATCGTTAAAATTTCACATCTATCTACAACTATTTAATAATATTACCATTATTTTACTAGCTCTTCAATCTGATTTATTGTTATATTATTGTTGTATATATCAATTCAATTAGTTCACCACCGAACTATTTTATTTCCTTCCCACTCCATCCCCAACCCTCAAATTTCCCTGCAAAATCAATCCATTTCACCATCTCCCAATCCAAACCCCATTCTAAATGATAATCATTCTCAAAACATTCCAAACCCACTGATTTTCCAACCAAAATCCGAACTTCCCTAATAAATCCCCCAAATTCCACCCATATTTCCCCACAATCCACTCCATCCATTATCCATCACAAATAAAAAATCCCCTGATAAATCAAAGGATTTTCATACCTCATATCATTCTAAAATAGTTCTATACCGAACTATATTTCTAGAGCATAACTAATAGTATTCCATTC
>CATJCJ010000823.1 GCA_949738935.1 uncultured Eubacteriales bacterium
GAACTGAGTTGCTTTACCGCAATTATAGCAGGTAAAGGTTTCCTCGGTAACCGCAGCGTTAGCGTCAAGCTCATTTGTGCGATTTACAGCGCTCATCCAGACGAGTGTTGTCAAGGATATTTGTAACATTTGCTAAAAAATTTTTCAACGCTCCGTATGAACGAGCCTTTTGTAGACAAAGTTGATTTCCAAACCAGCACCACATAAGGCTTTCAGACGCTCTAAAAGCTCATTTTTTAGGGTGCGTGTAGGGTAATACCTAAAAGCTCAAAACAACATTTACTTTTTTCACAAAGCACACAACGGAGCAGAAAACTTTTATGTAATCCGCTCCGTTGTGCTTATGTCTTAGGCTATTTGGTAAACTCGCTTAACCGTTTCTTAATTTTCTTCCTGGCTCCATATATTGAGCTGGAAACACAGCTTACACTTACTCCCTCCATTCTAGCAATCTTAGGCATACTTATGCCTTTAACAGCATAAAGCCATAACCGCCGGTATTGAGTTTCAGTCAGCAACTCCTTTATTCGGCACACCTTGTCAATCCGCTCTAAATTATCCAGTTTTTCACAAAGCATATCCTCAACAGAAAGGCAGCACAATTCATTATCCAGTTTTTCACTTAACATCACGTTTTTGCGGCTGGTTCTTCTGGTAGCATTTTCCTCGACGTGATAATCCTCATCAGACCACTTCTTCCAGCGTTCAAATTCCTCATCATTGGCAAAATCCTCCCGTTTCAGCAGCACATAACTGCCAACACCCGTTTTACAAACAATAGCATTTTTATTTTTCCTGTTCAATGTATAATCTGTTTTTGCAATAAACATAAACAAAACCTCCAAAATTCTCAATGTTATTTAATTAAAAACATTGAGAACCCGGAGGCGAACAACAGCGCTTCATAAACAGTCTATTTCTACTTTTAATTTACACAATAGTTGCTGTTCTCTGTATATATGTAAATAAAATGGCAATAGGTTATGCTTTTTTACAAAAAAAATACACCCTGCAAATTCAATTGCAAGGTGTATAAAATATAATCTTGATTACTGTGCAGTAACTGAACTGGTAATATGTTCTCTGGTATCATAACCACCTTTTTCAGCATAAAAATAAATTTTAGCCCGATAAAGATATCCTGATACACTATCACTATAAATCACATCAAAATTATTGCTTTGAGTATTATTCCGAATCATACTTGGATAATCATTATAGCTATATGTTTTAATTGATACCCATTTTTGAGTATTAGAATTCCACTCTTGTAAAATCATTGTTTTAGCCCCAAGTTTATCAACAGTACCTTCGGAAGTAATAGAAAAATGAATTTTTAAATCACCATTGCTATAAGTTTTTATACCACCGTCATAGGCATCAATATATTTACTGGCTCTAGCTGTCGCAATGCTAGTTGTTGATACAAATAACAATGTTACTAATAATATTAATAACAAATTCTTAAACTTTTTACTCATTATTTACTCCTTATAAATTGAATCAATTATCTTTTTTGCCTCATCTTCTGTAAAATCACCGCTTATATAACATTCTATATTAAGATTTCGCCACACAATACGCTCTTTACCCAAGTTGTCAGCAATATAATGGTCAATATTATTAGTTGTATATAGCTCAGCGCCCATTTCATCAATCTCATAAATAATATTGACATCATCTTGTTTCTTAACAATATTAATAGATAATTCTTCTTTTCTATTATCTATTGTCCTCGTATAAACAGCGTTAAAACCTAATTTATAATCGCTTTCAAAAGCATTCAAACTTTCCATATTATATCCGGCAGGCAACCAGGTTGGAACCAGTTTTTTCTCAACACCATAATCTTTTAATGTAACAAGCAATTCGTTTGTTGCTGAAGTATTTTCGGTTTCAAACCAAAACTGACTTTCTGTCCATCTGGCAATAGCGGCAATGGGATTATAGCCCAAAGCATAAGCGGTAACTGTACCAGAAAATAATAACAAAACCACGATTGCCGCAGCGCTGGCAAAATTTCGCCAAATAGTACGACAAACAGGTATAACCTTATATTGTTTTGATTCAGACACTGTTGTTTTATTTTCAGCATCTTCAAAATCCAATAACAGTTCCGGGCTATTTAATAAAGGCATATACTCCTTGTCAAATTTGGCTCTGGCAGCAGCAATATCTATATCTGGCTCATTATTTTCAGCTTTCTCACGTTCTTGCAGCAGATTAGTTATATACATAATTGTATCAACATCCATCTGTTCAGCTTCCGGGGCGTCAAAATCAGCTCGCAGGAACGCTTTTAAAACATCAGTATCAATATTGTCGAAGTTGCTATAATCTAAACGCCCGTTTTGTTCGACCACAGACATAACTATTGCCTCCTTTCTTTATATATATGTAAACTCAAACCCAAAAGGTAACGCTCAATTTTAATCTTTTTTGAATTTTTCTAAAATTTTTCTCAGTTTGATTTTTGCTCTATAAATTTTTTGCTTACAGGCAGCAGTTGATATACCTTTTTCTTCAGCTAATTCCTGTTGCGGAACTTTATCCACCGCAAATTTTTTCAACAATTCATATTCTTCATATTGCAATAAATCATTATATAAGAAATCTATATCTTCTTCTGCTGCCTTTTCATCCGGAATATTATTCAACCAACCATCATATGGCACCAGAATTAAATCTCTGGATATTGCCTTTCTAATCCTTAAATCGTTTCTCAAAGTATTTTTTAAAACCCAAAACAGCCAGCCACGAGGATTTGGACTGGCCAACAAAACATTTTGTTTTTTATAAGCGATTATAAAGCATTCTTGCACAATATCTTCTGCAATTTTTTTATCATCAACGACTTGTTTAACATACCAAACAAAATTCCCAAATAATTCATTATATAAAGAATCAAAAGTCAGTTCTTCATCAACAACAGATTGCCTTTAATCGTTGTCCTTGATATTATTTTTCCTTTTATCGTCCATATCTTTTTATCTCACAACTCTACTTTTTATATTACCTTTTGATTATCAACTTCAGCTAAAACAAAGCGGACTACACGTTTCACTAAAGCAATTTCATCTTCCGTTCTATCAGATAACATCATAACAATATCACTCAAATCAACTGTATCCTCATTCATCAATGCTTCTTTATGCTCATAAAGCAATGCGTTTGCACTAACGTCAAGAATATTAGCCAATTTCATTAATACCGGCAAACCAACCAGATTGTTACCACGTTCAACTTGTGAATA
>CATJCJ010000824.1 GCA_949738935.1 uncultured Eubacteriales bacterium
ACAGGTGAATTCTGAAGGTGATTGTTTGGCTCTTCAAAACCACATAATCACAGACTTTGCAGGTATTTAATAAATCTGAGTTTCACGGATTAAGGATAAACCTAAACACCAAAATCGGTTCTGCCTGTTTATGGCTATCACGCTCCCTATCATCTCCAAGTTTATATAAAAGCAAAAATCTTCTCCAGCTTTTCAGTATATGTTTAACTATACTGTCGTAAAAGAGTCTATACAGTTACTCTAAACAAACTCTCCATAGCATATGCCACAACTTATGGGTATTACTCTAAAATGTAGTTACCAAAAGATTTTGTTAGTTCAAATCTGCTTCTCTCTTCGATATTTTCAAGTAAAATATTTCTATTGTACCCCGAGCATAACTTATTAATCCAAATCTCATTTACTTAGTATTCATCATCAAAGAAAAACTCATCATTTTTGGATAAAAATTCGTATTCAACCATGTTTTCAAATGTCTGGCTTTCACTAAAATCATCACTTCTACTTTTTAGTAATCTTGCCTCAGATTCTCTTCCTAATCTTACCAGCAGCTTAGAATAATAATAAATGGTATATTTATGAGCATAATTATAATCTAATGCCTCTAAATATTTTTCTTCTGCGCCGTCTAAATCACCATTCTGTTCACATATATATCCCTCAGCTGCAAGTATAGCTGGATCGTCAATCATTGTGGTTTCTTTACGGAGTTCCACACGAGCTCTTTCTAATTTCTGACTCGCTTCTTTTATATAGTCATACCTAACCAAAAGATGTCCCCAATCTCTATAGAGGTACCATATTTCATCACCTCTACTTTTTGAAACACTAATAGCTTTTTCAAAATACCTTTCCACTTCAGTCCAATTATCCAGCCGCGCATTGCAACGTCCAATATACGCCAGAACCTCTGCATCATCTTCAAAAGTCTGATTAATTATATTATAAATCTGCAATGCTGCATCATATTCATGATATTGCTGATAAATTGTCCTTGCATGCAATTTTAGCACTTCTTTATTCCCATTTAACAAAGCTTTTAATTCTTCAAATTTACCTAACTCTAAATAATGATAAGTCAATTCCGAGTATATCATCGGATTAAATTTATTTTCACTTTTCATATTATGATATATATGAAGATAATATTGCAAAGCATACTCATAATAATTCTTTCTATTTATACTGTCTCGTCGTAACAAATCGTTATAATGAATTCGTATTGATTCCAAAATCTCAAAATTTTCTCCATCATAATTTACATAATTAAACATTAAAATCACTTTTAAATCTTTTTCTATCTGTAGCCGTATTAAATCAGGAACTATATTCAATAATGTAGGCAAATGTACCACTGAACGGAATACACTTAACAGTTCCATTGTTTCTTTTGCTTCCGCATGTATACCAATCTTATTTATAAGTTGATTTATAATTTCAGATTGAAGCCAGTTGGAATCAATATCTTGGAATGATTCATTTTTATTATTTTCTAATACCGTAATAGCAAGTTTTGCAGATAGAGGATGTCCTTTCACGATATCATAAATTTTTTCTGGAATTTCTGGATCTTTCTCTCCTTTTGCCATTCCTTTTACTCTCATTTCATACGTAACAACTCGATCAATATACTTACGTTCCATTGGCTTTAATACAATCAGCCGGCTACAATCTAGTATAAAATATTGCGGAAAGTAAATGCTTCCTATAAAAATTAATTTTCCCTTTTTCATTTCGCACTCACGTACAGCATTCATAAATAATTGTATAAGATTAATATCTCTTCCATTACTATCAATCAATACAGAAGACAAATCATCTACAACAATACATCTTTTACTTTCTAAAAAAATTTTTTCAACTATTTTTTTCATATAAGGACGTAGCTGATTCTTTCCTGCTCTTGATAACAAATCTGCACTAACTGAACAATTAATTACACTTCCTATTTGTTCTAAAACCATTGAAAAACGTACTTTTGACGGCAATTTAATTTTTAATATATTCCAATCTGGATAATGTTTCTTAAATGCTACATCAACAAATGTAGATTTTCCTATTCCATATGCTCCACTAACAAGGATAATTTTAACTTCATTTTCATTAACAAATCGTTGTAGCATAGTAATAAAACTTCCACGATCCCTAAATGCATTAACATCCTCTGCTGTAATATCTATACTCGCAATTTCCTTGGGGAAACATGTTTGTAACGGTAATTCCACACCCTTCTTATAATATTCCATCATTTTCATCAACGGTTGCATATTTTCATATGCTTTATACCCCACACTCAAGCATAATTTTACCGCTTGTTCAATTTCATTTCCCAAATATATTTTAATATCATATGTATCCAATAAGAGCATAGACAAGTTTTGCATAAGTTCTTCCGGATTACCCATAAAATTACCTAATTTTGATATAAATTCAGTAATTTGTTTTGCCATTTCAGGTACTATTGTTTGCTGGTTAAACATAAGAAATGAATCTAATACATTTTCGGCACTATAAATATCATTATCCTTTATATAGTTTTGAACTTGTATCAATTCATTCTGATAACCTTTTATCCAATTAGACTCATCATTATAATAAATCGGTATAATATTAAAGCTTCCAATTACTCTATCATCTATTCGTCCTCTTACAGCAAAGTTTTCTTCCGGCTTAAAAGTGATTTCTACAATTTCTTCCTTTTTTCCTGTTGCAATACACTTCGCATCTCCTTGAACCTTATATCTGAAATTTACATTTTTGTTTAAGAACACACCGCTGTTTCCATATTGAGCGGTATTACAATACAATAATGTAATACCGCTTAAATCTAATGTTCTTGCTACATCATAAAACCCATCAGTTCTAGGAGAAAATGACGGTGCAATTAATAAGTACCCTTTCTCATCGCACTTTGTTGCAAGTTTATCCACCAAACCTACGTTTTTCATTTCCAATGCATCTACGCACAACAAAACCGAAAAAGGATATTCCATCCCACTTCTAGTTAAACATTTGAATGTTTCTATTTGTGGTTCCTCTGGTATATTCATACTTATTTCAAAAATTGATTTTCCTAATTTACATTGAAATTGTGTATTACCATTTGACATAAAAATAGGTGCTATCGATTCCCCTAAATGCTCGTTAATGATTACTTCCGATAGCCCAGATAAACTATAGTACGCCTCGCAAGCATGTATAACTGTATGCGAACCAGCAATAATAGTTAATCCGCTATTTCTTGACATATCATATATTATTGGTAAACACTGGTATGGAATTGAATATTCTGGAAACACTAACAAGTCTGCTTCCCTTTCAATTGCCCACTTAATAATTTGTACTAGTCTATCCTTATAATATGCTATATAATTTTCTCTAAAGCCAAAACATAAATCCGTATCTTCAATTATCCCCGCTTCAATCATAGAATAAAAACTTTTTCCAAGTCCATAATCATAAATCCCTGGCTCTCCTAGCCAATCAAGTTCCCTTTCAATAATCGCTGGTTTAAATAATACCTGTGCTAATAGTACTTTAATCATAGCCAAACCTTCTCCTTCATTTTTATCTTATTATGTAACTCCAATAAATAGCATTTACGTATGTAACAATTATTTTTCTATTTATTTGTTTAATACTTGTGAGTAAAAAGTTTGTGTCGTTTAAGAAGCCCATGAACCCCAGTAAGTTCCAGACTCATCCTGCTGTTCTTGAATTATTTGCGTTATGCG
>CATJCJ010000825.1 GCA_949738935.1 uncultured Eubacteriales bacterium
AAACGCTGGTTTTTTCGCACCATAGACCATATTCAAAATATCTTTAGGGATAGGCACTTTAATTCCAGTCTTTACAAAGTCAATAATAAGCTGGTTAATTGCCGACATAATCTTAATACTGTCACTGATTTTCTTTCTCTCTCCTTCATCTTTTGTATTACCATGCAAAGCCCACAATACGGTAACTTTATTCGTCACGTCTCCGATATTATTTTGAAATCCCAGCTTGTTTGTAAACATTATCTTTTCAAAATCATTAATATGGAATTTCTTTTTCTCTTTATCCGTATTTTCCTCTTTATAAGGCATAAACCTGATTGTATGGATATCCGCACGTTCTACTGCATTATAAATAATATCGGAATTTACACTTGCAATAGTATCACCATCAAAGTCCATTGTTCCAAGCCTTAATGCCAAAGTTCCGTAAATATCTGTAACAATGCCGGAATTTTGATATTTAAACCATTTTTCTGTATCTTCATTATTTACTACTTTTGCATTAACCCACTCACAGGCTATATGCGGATTTCTCCATATGGATACCTTTTTTACCTCTTTTATGTTCCAGTAATTAGAATATATCTCCCCTTTTTCCAGCGCGCCGACTACCGGCATTCCACAGATATGCTGCATCAATGCCAGCAAATCAGGGATTGCGGTCTGGTAATTTCCATTCAAGATGATTTTCCCCATAAAAATACGTCTTTGGAGACTTTCCAAATCATTTTCTATCTTCTTTCGGATATATGGATCATATTGCAGCGAATCATCCAGTGCGAGGGCTTTGTAATACCATGGTGTCAAATCACTTTCCCTGTAACATTTTTCTCCGCTTTCCGACTCCTCCACATCAGATTCAACCGCAATGCCCCTATACCTGATGAACTCATTTACATCTGTATATAATAACCTTGCCACGGATACCGTTGGCCCTGACAGTTCCGTCAGGTCATTATCTGTAAGAGCCAATGTCTGTAAGGGCTGATACGCTGACCATAATTCATCTTTCAGTTTATCTGCGTTCTTTGACACCTCAGATATATTAAATGTCCTTCGATATGTATGCCCATTATATTCAATGTCTGTATTAAATGCCGTTTTCCATTCCTCAAAGCTGTTATACATGCCGTGAAATTTAAACTGGCTCTCTGTCAGGAATACATCTATTTTCTGTTCCTTGATGTTTACAAGCGTCTTCCACAAATCCTGTACAATTAATTGTTCCTGCAAATTATTTTCTTCCAGATATGCAATATATTCTGTCACAGGGAATGTATACAGATTCCCTTTAATGCCATTTAAAACACGAATTTGGAATGAAGATGGTAC
>CATJCJ010000826.1 GCA_949738935.1 uncultured Eubacteriales bacterium
GGTTCGTTTTATTGCCATTAATGATTTGATTGACAAGCAATTCTATGATGTTGACATAGGTGAAGATATGATGATTGATTTCAAAAATATGTTTAATGGCTTCTATCCTAAAGACATATCAAATAAAGTTCGCTCAACAATCAGAAGCAAACAGTCAAATGGTCAGTTCATAGGGGCTTTTGCGGCTTACGGTTATAAAAAATCACCGACAGACCACAATAAACTTATTATTGATGATACTGCCGCAAACGTTGTAAGACGCATATATCAGATGTATTTGAGCGGGGTTGGACAGCGTAGAATAGCGAAAATATTAAATGAAGAAAGAATACCCTGTCCAACAGAGTATAAGAGACAGTGCGGTCTAAATTATCATCCTTCACACTATCAAGATGGGGCAAAGTATTACTGGCTTTATTCTACAATCCATAATATACTGAAAAATGAAATGTACACAGGTACTATGGTTCAAAATAGAAGCTTTAGACAAATATGTGGTAAAAAATCGTCAAGCTTACCTAAAGACAAATGGATTATAGTTAAAAATACTCACGAAGCTATAATTGACGGGGATACTTGGAAGAAAGTTCAAGATTTAATGGAACGCAATGTGAGAACAGCAGGTGATGATTATAATGTACATAAGTTTGCAGGTTTCTTAAAATGCGGCGACTGTGGTAAAGCTATGGCTAAAATTAAACGTAAAGGTATAATATATTTTGATTGCAGCAGATATAGCCATTATGGTAAAAAATATTGCAGTAGACATATTATTAAAGAATCGGAAATTGAAAAACTTGTACTTGAAGATTTGAATTTAATTATAAAATCAATAAAGAATATAAATCAGATTATAGAAGAAGAACGGCAGAAAGAAAAAAATTATTTTATAAAAAGCATAGGTGACATATCTAAGTACCAGAGCGAAATTGTTAAGCTAACAAGGAAAAAAGAACGTGCTTATGCTGATTATTCAGATGATGTAATTTCAAGAGAAGAATATATCAAATATAAATCAATGTACGAAAATGAAATATCGGCAATAAAAGGTAAAATTGATTTAATTAATCAGGTTATACAGGAAAATGCGATTACTATTAATCCTTGGATTGATAGATTGGTGAAACGTGAAAGTA
>CATJCJ010000827.1 GCA_949738935.1 uncultured Eubacteriales bacterium
CTATTACAGCAAAAGAACTTGCCAAAATTCTAAATTTATCAGCCGCCGCTGTTTCAATGGCTCTTAATAATAAGCCCGGTGTAAGCACTTCTACAAAAAAAAGAGTTTTAAATAAAGCTAAAGAACTCGGTTATGATTTTTCAAAATTAAATTCTTCTTATAAAACTAACCTTGAAAAAGGCTCTATCACTTTTATTATATATAAAAAACATGGAACTATTATAGAAAATCCGGCATTTTTCAGCCATATTACGGAAGGTATAGAATCAGAGTGCAATAATAAAAATTATAGGCTTAATATATGTTACTTATATGAAAACGAAAATATTTCTAAAAAATTAAGTTCTATGCCTTTTTGTAATGGCATAATACTTTTGGGTACAGAAATGAAACCTGATGATTTTAAGGCATTTGAGGAACTAAAAATTCCAATAGTTGTACTTGACGTTTATTATGAAAATCTTAAATTTGACTGTGTTCTTATAAATAACTTAAAAGGAGCATATACGGCGACAAATTATATAATAAGAAAATATGGTGCGCAGCCGGGATATTTAAGCTCTTCATATTGTATAGGAAATTTTAATGAACGAGCTGACGGTTTTTACAAAGCTGTACGAGAAAACGGATTTTCAGCTTCACGCTCACAAATTCTTCATTTAAATCCAACTTTGGAAGGTTCCTACAGTGATATGAAAGAGTTGCTTAAATCAGGAGAAAAACCATCTCGCTGTTATTTTGCTGATAATGATTTGATTGCCGCGGGAGCAATGAAAGCCTTCGCTGAATTTGGTTATAAAATTCCTGATGATATAAGTATAATAGGTTTTGATGATATTGACATTTGTTTATATGTAAAACCGCAGCTTTCAACAATACGAGTGCAAAAACAGTATATGGGAATTGTGGCCGCTAATCGGATTATAGAAATTTTGGAAAACGGTATATCTTATCCTTTAAAAATTGAAGTAAATACGACACTTGTTGAAAGAAAATCAACTTAGAACCTGTCTTTATAAGAAAAATATCTGTATTTTCAAATATAATTTTGTCAAAAACAAGGTAAAAAATTGCAGGAATATACAGAGATGTATTTCAAAATTTTTTAATACGATATTCAGAAAAATTTGTTGAAAAGTCATATGTAATTGTTATGAAGATAGTTTCTTAAAAAATATATTTATAACTTTTTGTTAGAACTTTGCTTTAAGTTTTAATATAGTAAACAATCTATATTTATTTTTCAAACTATATATAAACAATAAAAGAATAAACAAATGGATTTTGGTAAAACCTTAATATATTTATTTCATTGTCTTGTATTAAAA
>CATJCJ010000828.1 GCA_949738935.1 uncultured Eubacteriales bacterium
GAAGCATTAAAAACCTTGAGGTTTCACCTCAAACTCCACAAACTTTTTGAAAAAAGTTTGACAAAAACTTTTGTGCGAAACTACATTTCGCTGAGTTTTACTGAAAATTTTTGTTGGACTCACGTTAATTATATATTGAAAATTAAGAATTTAACTGTTATAATATACTATAATCATATTATAGCATACAAATAAGGGAGCGACTATGAAATCACTAATTTCAGCAATCGGAGAAAAATTAAAAGAAATAAGAAGAAGAAAAAATTTGAGTTTGGATGAGGTTTCCCTTCTTACGGGAGTAAGTAAACCTATGATTGGACAAATTGAGCGTGGGCAGTCTGTTCCTACAATTACAACTCTTTGGAAAATAGCTACGGGTTTGAAAACACCTCTTTCTTCCTTTTTAGAAGAACGTCAGGCTGATTATAGTGTTATCAGTATTAATGAAGATAAAGTTATATCTGAAAATGACGGAAAAATGAGGGCTTACCCATTATTTGCTTATGACCCGGTCAGAAGTGTGGAAATATTTTTTATTGAGTTTGATTCAGGCTGTTTTCATACTTCAGATAAACATGATAATGGTGTTGAGGAGTATATTTTTGTGGTTACAGGAAAACTGCGAATGATTTTAAATGGTAAAGAAATAATTATTGCGGAAAAACAAGCAATTTGTTTTTGTGCGGATGTTCCGCATTCATATAATAATCCATTTGGAAGTATATGTACAGTTTATAATATTATATTCTATAATAGACCTGCTCTATAATTTATAGAAATACCTCTTGGCGGGTTTTTTTATGTTATACTTTGTGTAATTTTTTTTGGAGTACCGCTGCTGGTATTATTGCGAAAATTATGCTTCGTTTGACAAAAAGTCTTTTGCAAATCATCATACTAGGTTATTAAACAGGTCCAGAGAGTATCTGAAAACTAAAATATGCACAAAAAATTATAAAAAATGAAATTGGATTGTTTTTGTTTATTTTCAAATTGGACTGTTATAGAATTAAAGGAGGTTTTAAATATGGCATTAGACAAAGTAAAAGAATATTTTAAGAAATTTAATATGGAAAACCGTGTACAGGAATTTAATGTGTCAAGCGCTACTGTTGAATTGGCGGCTAAGGCTCTTAATTGTGAGCCTTGCAGAATTGCAAAAACACTTTCATTTATAGCCGGCGAAAATCCTATAATTATTGTTATGGCAGGAGATGCAAAAATTGATAATTCTAAATATAAAGCGAAGTTTAAAACAAAGGCTAAAATGCTTACAACTGATGAAGCTTTAGCTCTAATTGGACACGCTGTAGGAGGTGTATGTCCCTTTGTTGTTAATGATGGAGTAATTGTTTATCTTGATAAATCGCTTAAAAGATTTGATACGGTATTTCCCGCTTGCGGAAGCGATAACAGTGCTATAGAACTGACTATAGATGAATTGGAGCGATACTCAAATTATTTGGAATGGATTGATGTTTGCAAAGGGTATTTAATTACAGAAAAAATATAAAAGTATGGTATATGTGAAAACGGCTTATTATAACAATCAAACTTAAAAATAAACAAATTTATATCTCGGTTTCTTTTATTTATTTTTAAATTTGATTGATATAATAAGCCGTTTTTATAATTTTTTTACGGTTTATTACATTTTAAATCAGTTTCATTACATTTCGGTTGAAAACATAAAAAATTTGACGATATAAAAAATGAGAACAATAAAAAGGTAAGGTGATAAAATGTTCCAAATTGCGGTCTGCGATGATGAAAAAATAATTGTAAAACAGATAGAGGATATGATAAGAAAGTTTCTGCCCGAATGTATACTATATCAACAAAGGAAGAAAGTAAATTACATGGTATTGGGCTTAGAAATATCATAATGTTAAAAAATTAAAATTTTGAAAAGGACGCACAAATAAAATATAAAAATTAAGGAGGAGAAAATTATGGCAATGGAAATTATGAATAATTACAACAATTATGTTAAAGATTACACAAATACTGCAAGAAAATCGAACAGCGCAAAAGAAAGTAATGTTACAACAAGTACAGTAGAATTAAAAACTTCAATGCCCGGCGTAACAAAAACAGAGCAGATTAAGACGGGTTTTGGTAATGTAAATGATTATTCTAAATATTTACAAGAAAAATACAGCTATATGAATACCGGAACAACTTCAATGCAAGGTGTTCCAACAACAGTATCAGTATCAAGTGCATTTTTAAAAAAATGTATGAATGACCCTGAAAAGGCTAAGTATTTAGAAGAAAATTTAGCGGCTATTCCAGATTGTGCAAAAATGGCAGTAAACGGTTCTCTTGGAACTTTAACAAATTTGAGTTATCAAATAGATTCTAATGGAAATATAACTTGCATATCATCAGGCACAAATGACCCAGATGGAAAAATAGCCAAAGAAAATGCCGAAAGAAAAGCTAAAGAGAAAAAAACAGAAGAAGGAAAACAGGCCAAGAAACGTAAAGAGAAAAAGGCTGAGGAAGAAAAGGTCACGGAAAAACGAGCAGAAAAAAGCAAAATAAGAAAAGAACAAGCAGAAAAGTTGACAAAAGGCAGAGAAATATATGACTTTACTGTATCTGCTATTGGTACTGATGTAAAAAGTGTTACACAGAATCTTATAGATGTTTCTTTTAACAAATCTGTTTTTGCAAGGATAAGTTTTGATATAAAGGCATAAATCTTGCTTATAGTTATAGATTTACAGTATAAATGCGAAAAGATTGGAGGTAATGCTTATGCGTATAGGAAATAGTTATCAAGGATTTATTAATAATTTTTCAAATTATAATAATGGAAAAAGAAGCAGTTCATCATCAAGTGGAAACTCAAAAA
>CATJCJ010000829.1 GCA_949738935.1 uncultured Eubacteriales bacterium
GCTGTAGCTGCTTACTCTTTTTTACCAAAGAAGCCATCATTACATCTTATATGTAATATCGTTTTTGCTCAATAATTTTATAGATATTTTAATAGTTTTTAGAGAGGTTATAAGGCGTTTTCAAATTTAGAATTTGGCAACTCCTTGCAGTAGTGCGCCCAAAGTTCTATTATATTTTTCCTCTTTTCTGTCTAACTTACGTTAATTATATATTTTATGACATTTTTTTGATGCTAAATTTTTTATAAAAGAAGTTCAGCGATAAAAACAATTAAACAACAAAAAACAGAAACTTTAAATAATCCTGCGTCAAACCAAGCAAGTAAAACGCCTATGATTAGCGCCGCTATACCAGAAATACTATTTTGGGTCGCGTTTATTATTGCTGGAAAAGTCATAATTGAAAGAGTAACATAAGGTACATAATAAAGAAAAGATTTAACAAATTGATTTTTAATTTGTTTTCTAAGTAAAATAAGCGGAATAATCCTTATAAAATAAGTAGAAGCCGCCATAATGAATATATAAATATAAACACTTGTCATTAAGAATCCTCCTCTTTTTTAGGAAATAAAAAAGCGGCAAAAGCGGATATAATAATAGTAAGAATAATTGTTTTCATACCATTTGAAATATTAGAAAACAAAGATAATTTTGAGAATAGATAGTTTGCGGCAAAACAAATTATTATAATAAAAGCTATAACTTTGTTTTTTTTTGCGGGAGGAATAATAATAGCGATAAACATTCCATATAAAGCTACGCTCAAGGCGCTTACCATACGTATAGAAAGTATATTGCCGACCGCTATACCAAGAGCTGTGCCAACAGACCAACAAGGAATAGCGATAAGCATTGCGCCATATATATAATATGGATTAATCCAACCGTCTTTTGCTAAAGCGATTCCAAATAACTCATCAGTAATACCAAATCCAATAATAAATCTGTGAATAATAGAAGTATTATTATTTATTTTTTGACTCATAGCACAACTCATCAGTAAGTATCTTGCGTTTACAATTAAAGTAATAATTGCCATTTCAATATATGAGGCACTTGCCTGAATTAGAGTAAAGCCAGCGTATTCACCCGCTGAGGCGTTACAAAGAATACTTGCTAAAAAACCTTGAAAAGGTGTTAACCCCGCGTTTTTTGCCGCTATACCGAGAGAAAAAGAAACAGCAAAATATCCAAGCCCTATAGGAATGCCATCCTTAATACCATTTTTTAATATATTGTTAGAAAGTGAATAATTTTTATTTAAATAACTCTTCTTCATATTAGTCTCCAAAGAATAATTATAATTAATAAATTTAAA
>CATJCJ010000830.1 GCA_949738935.1 uncultured Eubacteriales bacterium
GCAGGGCTTACGCATGAACGGAATGGATAACGTCAGCAAAAAAAGCATCGTCGTAGGAGCAGCGGCGGCGTTTTCTGGCGAGGCTGATTTTCGCAGGATGATTTTTTAGGATATTGAGTGCAACATGCCGAACGACGGCCATATTCTCAGCCGAATGGTCTTTGCGAATGCGGCTGTAATCCTCTCGGAATGTCATATCCAGACACCAGTGAAGAGAATTTTCAATGCCCCAATGTTTTCGCACCGCCTTTGAAAAAGTCTGAATATTTGACAAAGAAGAAATGAAATACCGCGTGTCCGTATGGATTTCCCCTTTGTACTCCACTCGGGAACACACCATCCCAATCGAGCGGAAATTCTCCCACTGCACTTTGTCTGCGTACCAATCCACCTCTGTAGACAAGTAATATGTTCGATTTTCTACTCGCCCATGACCGGAATCCTTTGTCCTCGCAGTCTCCACTTCAAGATATTGCTGTGGATTTTTCAGCGCATCCTCAAAATACTCCTCTACTTCATGACGAAGAGTTGGCTGATTCTCTTTTAGAGAAAGGACATAGTCCGCCTGTTTGGATGAAATTTTCTTCACGATTTCTTTTTGACAGCTCATGGCATCTGCTGTCACGATACATCCTGTGACATCCAGCATATCCAGCAACTGCGGAACCGCTGTGATTTCATTCGATTTTTCCTCCACTGCCAATTGTCCCAACACAAGCTGCTGTTCATTGTCCCATGCGCTGACCATATGAATCGGATTGCTGTCTGTCCCACCGCTTCGCCGCAGCGTTTTTCCGTCTATGCTGACGATCTCTCCCTCTTTCCTCTGGCATACCGATTCTACCCACTTACTGAAGCATCTCTCTAATTCCTCTGGATCAATCATGCTCCACACACGCTGCATCGTGTCATGCGAGGGAATTCCGTTCCCTAATTTCATCCCAAGCGCTTGCCGAAACCATGCCTCCTTGACTCGGCAGTAGTCGTGGATATCTTCCCATACTTCGCACCCTGCGATTACTGCACAAATTGTCATCACGACGATTTCCAGCAGATTATGCTTGACTTTCCACGGCTGCCTCTTATCTGTTATCTCTTCAAAATATTTTTCTATCATCGTAGAATCACCCCTGATGGATTCTACCTCTTTTTCCTCTTTTTGTCTATTTTTTTCATGCGTTTACCCTGAACGTGCATTCCGGTTCAAGATTATGCCCTCGGTCGAAGCTTCGGCAATTCCATGAAAACGGGTTCCCAGAAAGTCTGTGCCATGCTATAATAGAAGAGAATCGAACGCCGCCAATCCTTTGCGGCTTGGCA
>CATJCJ010000831.1 GCA_949738935.1 uncultured Eubacteriales bacterium
CAATTCTTCTTGCAAGCTGGGAATTCCATTGTTTCTCAACCGATTCAGCAGAGTTCCATAAAACATTACGATCTTTATATTCCGGCGGTGCATTGGCAGGCAGCAAAACTTCTTTATAAACAATTTCGCTTTTATGTGAATAGTATTTTTGTTTTTGGTCATATTCAGAAAACAGCCGTTCACCGCTTTGATAAGCGGCAGAAGCAACAGCGGATTGGTGATTGCTTCTCTGAACTATTTTTATGTCATAATGCGGACACGGCAAACAGACATTCCTCCTTTTCATCTGATTTTGAACATAAAAATAGCAGGAACCTATTTTTTTAGATTTCCTGCTATGTATATATGCCTCATCATAAAGCAATAAATATTTAATTTTTAATAATTCAAGCATTTTGATAAGTTGGAATTTACTATAATTTCGTAATGTATTCTTTCTCCTGCATATTCAGAAAATGTTTCCTCACTTCTTTTTACAAATTGAAAACCTGCACTTTCATAAGTATGTTGAGCGGGAACACAAATCTCATTTGTCCAAACTACTATCTTTTTCGCTCCTTGCGAAATTATGCGTTGAACCGCTTCTCGCATCTGTCGTTTCCCATATCCGTTTCCTTTGTATTTTGTCAAAATGCAGTTATGTCCGACTTCTGTTAATTCAGGTAAATTTGTCGGATTCCACGAAACAAACCCAATAGGCTTTCCTTTCAAAACTGTCATAAATCCGCTAAACTCAGCAATATGAGGGTTATCATAAAAGAAGTCATCAAACTCTTGCCATTGTTTATACCAATTATGCTCGAATTTTGGCTCGAAAGAATAACCGTCTTTCAAAAGAGCTACAAGTGTTCCACGAGGGAACTCTGTTATTTTTCTAAATTCAATATTCATTCTGTTCTCCTTTAAATTCTGATTTATCTGTTAAATCCTCTATGAACGCTGTATTTTCAAGGCGTTTCGCCTGTTTTGTGTTCCAGCCTTATTCATTGATGTACCTGTACATCCTGATACAGTGAATTAGAATTGATTTCTGCATTCTCTCCCCAAAATGCTTTTCCTGCTTCGGTATCATTTTGCAACCAATACATAAACCATGCGGTCATATAGCCGTCAAATTGCAGGTAGGAATCTCCATGGTCTACATTTTTCTTTCGGACAATGACCTTATCTGCCGTTTCCGGCAACAGAGCATAATTTTCCTGCAATGACCACAGCGGGCAAATACCTTGTGCGATACCTTTCTTGTCATCGTTGACCTGATCTTTGCTCGTAGCAGAACCGGCATCCCATGTGCCAGTTCCCGCTGTTAAAAGCGTC
>CATJCJ010000832.1 GCA_949738935.1 uncultured Eubacteriales bacterium
AGATATAACAAAAAAATATTTTACGAGTGCGTAAGCACTGCTGGGCGGTAAGCGAATTGCAAAGCAATTTGCAGCCCGTGCAAGTAAAATAATTTTTTTGGAACTTTTATAGCAATCCAATTTAAAAATGAGCAAAAGGAGATGAGATAAAATTTATTTTCACAAGGCACCAGAAGGAGAGCATAGTCGAATGCCTATGCCGACTGACGGCAACATAGTGAAAATAAATTTTAGCCATCGAACTTGTTTATTTTTATGTTGGATTGCTATAAATTGGAATTACTATATAAAACGACATTTCCCCACATAAAAGGTTATAGCACTATTTATTTTTTGTCAAGATAATATCAAAAATTTTTTTTGGAAATTTCGCCAAAAGAGGAGTGTGAAAATTTTTTTCACACCCCTCTTAAAAATCAGCGACTATTATTTCCACAAGTCCTCAATAGGCATTTTAAATGTTCCCTTAAGAACTTTCTGAAGCATAGTAGAAACGTCATTCGCCGTCAGTTTTCCGTCACCGTCAACATCGCCATATTTATATCCTGTCGGCGGCGGTGTTGCTGTGACTATAATCTCGCATTGAGCTGATATATCACCGTTTTCTGTTGACGCCGTAATTATAGCGTTTCCTCCTTTATGAGCCAGAACAATTCCGTCCTGACACACTGTCGCGACAGACGGGTCGCTTGACTTCCATATAATATTTTCTTTTGGAGTGTTCATTGTGGAAAGCGCCGCCTCTGTACATAATACAAAAATGCCGACTAAAAATCGGCATTTCAAAAAATCTCATAAATATAAAATTACAATATTACTTTTTTCTTCTCAAAAAAGACGGAATATCTATAGAATCCCTTTCGCGAATAGAATCTCTGATATCGCTCAAATTAGCCTCTTTAATTTCATTTGACGGAGCGACAGTCGGAACTTCAGAATTATAATATCCACTATTGTTTTGAGGTTGATTAAAAGGCACCGTATTAGCGTAACTGGGAACATTACTTTGCTGAATAGGCTGCCCCTGAGGCTGAATCGGCTGTGGCTGTCCTTGGGGCTGAATTTGCGGCTGTGGCTGTACCTGAGGCTGATTAACGTTAGGCAAACCTCGTCTTGGGGAATCTTCCGTTGTCAAGCCGGTAGCGACAACTGTAACAATAACTTCGTCGTTGAGGGAATCGTTAATTGATGTACCAAAAATAACTTCGGCGCCGGGGTCAACAAGTGAACCAACAAACTCAGTGGCGCTGTTTATCTCAAGAATACCAAGGTCCATACCGCCGGCGATATTTATAATAACGCTTTTCGCCCCATCAATAGAGGTTTCAAGAAGCGGTGATTTTATAGCGAGCTCAGCGGCGGAACGAGCTTTATCCTTGCCTTTAGAGTGACCAACGCCCAAATGAGCGAGTCCTTTGTCAGCCATAATAGAGCGAACATCAGCAAAATCGACATTTATAATTCCCGGTTTTGAAATAAGGTCTGATATACCGATAACACCTTGCTTCAAAACATCATCGGCCATTTTAAAAGCCTGAAGCATAGACGTGTCTTTATCGGCGATTTCCATAAGTTTCTGATTTGGTATCACAATAAGAGTATCGACATTTTTTTTCAGTTCCTCAATTCCGTTCAAGGCGTTTTTCATTCTGACAGGGCCCTCAAACACAAAAGGTTTTGTAACAACCCCGACAGTAAGAATACCTCGTTCCTTAGCGGCGGCAGCGATAATAGGAGCGGCTCCCGTTCCTGTTCCTCCGCCCATTCCTGCCGTGACAAACACCATATCATAATCAGAAAGAGCCGCCGTTATTTCCTCTTTCGACTCTTGAGCGGCCTCTTTTCCAACTTCAGGACGTCCGCCCGCGCCAAGACCTTTTGTAGATTTAATACCGATTTGAATTTTAACGTCCGCCAGACTTTTAGATAAAACCTTATTATCCGTGTTCACGGAAATAAAATCTATGTTTGTAATATTATCAGAAATCATTCTGTCCACAGCATTATTCCCGCCGCCGCCAACGCCGATAACCAATATTTTCGCCTCACCGAAATCATCGTTACTTATATCCAACACTGTTATCCCTCCAAAATATAGACTATATAGAAATACTAGTTATTAACACATCGAGCAGTAGCAACGCGTCAACAATCAATACACTAAATTACAATTTAAGTAAAATATGAATTATTTTTCATACATAAAAATAATTTCTTCCCATAATATTTAATATTACATAAAAAAGACATTTTTGTCAAGAAAAAATTTGAGACAGCCCTCGAAAATCAATTCTTCCTGCAAAAGCTGATGTTTCCAAACAACGGCTAAGTCAAATAAGTAAACGCCGGGGTTTTATCGGGAGAAGTTATATCAAGAGTTCCCTTATCATCAGGAGAGAGCTTTTTGATTATTTCACTTAAAGCTCCTATTTTCCAGTTAACATCCGTAAACTCTCCCAAAACAACATCAACTTTGTTCACATAAAGATGAATCTCATCAGGATTTAAGACATTAACTCTCACAACGTCATTTATTATTTTGTACGTCTTCATAAGTTTTGATAACTCAACAACAATATTAAGTTTTTCAGGCTGCTCAACGTTTAACTTTTCTCCCAAAGTAAACGTATCAAAATCCAAGCCATACACAACCGGAAGAGGCGTTGTGTAAGATGACTTTGAGTCAAGAATACGACCCTCATCATCCATAAATAAAAAAGTGTTTGTGTATGGAATATATCCACAAGGCTTTCTCTCAATTATTGATATTTCAAGAGTATCAGGAAAAGTTCTTGTAAACTCAACAGATTTTATGTATGGATTTTTAAAAAGTTTCTCTTTTCCGGCATATGAATTAAACGCGTACAGATTTGTTTTGTTTGACTCGCTTAGTTCAAGGATTTTTAAAATCTCATCACGGGAAACAATACCGTTTCCCGTGATATTTATAGTTTTTATATAAAAATAGGGGCAGAGCATAATTCCCATTATTATAAGAGCAGCCGCGCAAATTCCCAAAAAAATTTTAATTGACACTTTTTTCATAGCGATTACCTTCTAAAATTCAAGATTTCCGATTTGGTGTTTTTACTGTCATAGAATATTATACAACATTTCATCATATTTTTAAAGTAATATCCGCTCCTATTTTTAATAAATTTTCAACAATATTTTCATACCCCCGTTCAATATGTGAGGAATTATTCACTATTGTTGTTCCAGAAGCTGAAAGAGCGGCTGTTATAAGAGCGGCCCCTCCTCTTAAATCCCTGGCGTAAACCTCAGCGCCCTTAAGAGAGTTTCTTCCTCTTACAATAAATTCTCGGTCACTTTTTTGTTTTATATCAGCGCCCATTTTTATAAGTTCAGGAATATGAGCAGTTCTGTTTTCGAATATTGTTTCCTCAAATTCGCATACGCCTTTCGCGGCAGCGCAAAGTACAGTCAGCTGCGGCTGCATATCTGTAGGAATTCCGGGATAAGGAAGAGTTTTTATGGAAGGAATATTCAGAAGTTGTTTAGACATTTCAAGAGTTATTGAGTGCGAGTTTTTTTGAATTTCACAGCCCATTTCCGACAATATGTCAAGCAATGAGGATATATGCCGAAAATCCACATTTTCAAGAGTTATCTTTCCGCCGGATACCGCCGCCATAATTAAATATGTGCCGGCCTCTATTCTATCCGGAATAATTTTATGCCTTGAGGGAGTTAATTTTTTCACACCGGTAATCTTTATTCGCGAAGTTCCGCCGCCCTCTATAACAGCGCCATGTTTTCCCAAAAAATCACAGAGGTCAGCTATCTCAGGTTCCATAGCGCAATTTTTTATAACTGTCTCACCATCAGCGAAAACAGCGGCAAGTATTATATTTTGAGTAGCGCCAACACTTGGAAAAGTCAAATTCACCTCACAGCCATTAAGTTTCTCACAGGAACAAATTATTTTGTCGCCAATTTCCTCTATTTGAGCACCCATTTTTTTAAAAGCCGAAAGGTGTAAATCTATAGGTCTTTTTCCAAGCTCACAGCCGCCGGGATAATATAGAGTAACTTTTTTAAACCGAGCGAGCATAGGCCCCATAAATATAATTGACGAACGCATTTTTTTAACAAGCTCCCGGGGAATTTCCGTTTTTGTCATACTCGCCGAATTAATTATCAAAGTTTTATTTTCCTTATTAACAAGACAGCCCAAATGCCTCAAAATATCAACAGCCGTTTTAGTATCTGAAATTTGAGGACAATTCTCAAGAACATTTACACTTCCGTTTAAAACTGTAGCTGCGAGAATTGGAAGAGCGGCATTTTTACTTCCGTTTATTTTCACCGTGCCTTTAAGTCTTTTACCGCCGGATATCACATATTTACCCAACACTTTGCCCTCCCGAAAGAAATATATTTATATAATATTCGAAAGAGCCAAAAGTGTGAGAGTTTTATAAATCATTAAAAACTTTTTTCAGAGCGTGAGCCACACCGCACTCATCATTCGACAAAGTAACCATATCAGCCGCCGATTTAAGTTCTTCCTCACCGTTTTCCATAGCGATTCCAAGTCCCGCGTAATTTATCATAGAGAGGTCGTTTTCCGAATCCCCAAAAGCGATTGTATCCTCAGCGTTTATATTAAGCATCTCAGCGTAACGTCTTAAAGCGTCACCCTTAGACACTCCGGCGGCTCCTATATCAAGACAATTTCTGGCCGAGCGGCATATATATATATCTTTAATTTCTTTTATCTCACTTTGATATTTTTTTATAATCTCAGGGTCGTTATTTACAACAACAACTTTAACAATTTCCTCCTCTTCCACAAGAACCTTCCAGTCATCCACATATTCATAATCCAAATTAACCGACAATATCTTTGTATACTTAGCGAGAATTTGTTTTATAACTTCCTCTATAGAATTTTTATCATTTGAAAAACCTTTTTTCATAGAAAACGCCCTAAAAGGAATTTGATTTTTCTCACAATACTCAAATATCGCCTTTAAAGATTTTTTCGATATAGGAATTAAACTCAATATTTTGTTTTCTTTAAGGTTTCTTATTGAAGCGCCATTACAGCCTATTACGGGAGCGTCTATCCCAAGTTCGTTTACATAGTCTGTCACTAGTATATCGTTTCTTCCCGTCGCTATTATAAATTCTATGCCTTTAGCCTTAAGTTCCCGAATCACATCCATATTCTCCTGCGGAATATGACCCTTACTGTTTAAAAGAGTATTGTCACAATCTATAGCTACAAGTTTATAACCCATTTTTTATTCTCCTTTTCTATTGGTCATTATTACCTTTTTTTCTTAGAGCCTGTCTAAAAACTATTAAAATTTCATTCAGTGAAATATCATTACACTCCAAAATGATTTTATTTTCGCTGACTTTTTGTGTATATTTTGTTTTTAGACAGGCTTTTTTTAGATTTCAGACAGGTTCTTACAACGATATTAGCACAAAAAAATAAGTTTTTCAATAAAAATTATTTTTTATAATATAAATCAGTGTTTCTCTTGATTTTATACCCAATGTTGTGATAAAATGAAAGGCAATGATATATTGATAATAAAATACAAAATTTTACGGAGGATGATTATGAAAAAAGTTGATATAATTGTTCCTTGTTTTAACGAAAATCAAGTTTTAGAGTTGTTTTTTAATGAAGCGTATAAAGTTATTTCAGGAATTAATGATTATTCTTTTGAGTTTATTTTTGTTGATGACGGCAGTTCCGACAACACTGTTGATATTTTAAAAGGATACGCGAAAAAATATGACTTCGTCAAATATATTTCTTTTTCAAGAAACTTTGGCAAAGAATCCGCTATGTACGCCGGACTAAAAAATTCCACGGGAGATTTCGCTGTTATGCTCGACTCAGATTTACAGCATCCTCCAAAATTGATTTTGGATATGCTGAAAGCTATGGAGGAAGGATACGACTGTTGCTCGGCAAACAGAGCGACTCGTGACGGCGACCCAAAACTCCGAACATTTTTCACAAGAAGATTTTACAGACTTGTAAACAGAATATCCGAGGTCGATATGCCGGACGGCGCCGGAGATTTCAGAATGATGAACCGAAAAATGATTAACGCCGTAATAGCGATGAGCGAGGTTCAAAGATTTTCAAAGGGTATTTTCAGCTGGGTCGGATTTAAAACAAAATGGATAAAATTTGAGAATGTTGAGAGAGCCGCCGGAGAAACAAAATGGTCTTTTTGGAAACTGTTTAAATACGCTCTTGACGGTATTACAGCCTTTTCCACCGCGCCTTTAAAATTAGCTTCCGTTCTTGGGATTTTCATTTCTTTCTCATCTTTTGTATACCTTATTTATATTGTGGCTAAAACAATTATTTCAGGCGTTGATTTACCCGGTTACGCCTCCATAATTACTCTTATACTTTTTGTAGGCGGAATCACAATATTTTCTTGCGGTATACTTGGCGAGTATGTAGCCAAAATATATATGGAAGTAAAAAACAGACCAATTTATATTATAAGAGAATCAAATTTAGAAAACGAAAAAAATGATTACAAAAAATAAACAGCCGATTATTAAACTCGGCATTATTATTTATAGATTATAGTGAGGTTACTTATGAGTTTTATTAAAAACACTATCTCGAAAATTATGGATATTGGCATTGTAAAAAAAACTCTCAACATACCCATTGTAAAAAAACTTCTTAACAGAGAAACTGTCAGCTATCTTATTTTCGGGGTTTTGACAACAATTGTCAACTATGTCGTTTATATTTTAGCGATGCTGTTTTGCGGGGTATCAGAAGGCGAAGATGGATTTCTTTTTTACGTATCAGCCTCAACAGTCATAGCGTGGATTTTTGCCGTAGCTTTCGCTTATATCACAAATAAGCTTTATGTTTTTGAAAGCAAAAATTTTGAGTTAAAACTGATTATTAAGGAAATTTCCGCCTTTGTCGGGGCAAGGCTTTTTTCTTTGGGCTGCGAGGTTGTCTGGATGACAGTTGTTGTAAGTCCAAGTATTGGGATGAATGATAAAATAGCTAAAATTCTGGCAAATGTTTTTATTGTAATTATTAATTATTTTTTCAGCAAAATGTTTATTTTTAAAAATAAGAAGCGCTGATTAATCAATATTTCATGGCACTTATCAATAAATTATATAAAACAGATTTATCGATATTGCCTCAAGAAAAATAGGAGGTTTATTTCGTGGAAAATACAAGTTTTTTAAAAAAAGCTTTTGACGAAAACAAATTTATATGGGGGTCTTTTGTACTTGCCGCTCTTGTTGTTTTGGCGGCATACATATTTCTTGGATACTACCCCATCGGAAATAATGTAATTTTAAAAGTTGATATGTATCATCAATACGGTCCTTTTCATGAGGAACTCAGAAGCAGGCTTCTCGAGGGACGCAGCCTTTTATATTCTTGGGAGGGAGGACTCGGCAAAGATTTTATCTCTCAGCTCGCTTATTATACAGCGAGTCCCTTAAGCTTTTTTATGGTTTTATTTTCTCAGGAAAACATGACTGAGGCTATGGCTGTTTTTGTTTTAATTAAAGTAGCTTTTTGCTCCGCTTTTTTCGCTTTTTATCTAAAAAGTAAATTTAAAAGAAACGATATCACAATTGTCATATTCTCTCTTATGTATTCCTCAATGTCTTTTATTACCTCCTATTATTGGAACGTAATGTGGCTTGACGCGATTGCTCTATTTCCCCTTGTGGCACTGGGAATAGAATCTCTTGTCAACGAGAAAAAATACAAATTATACTGTATTTCCCTGGCTATTACCATAATTGTAAACTTTTATATAGCGTTTATCGTTTGTGTTTTTGCCACTCTCTATTTTTTGATAACTTTATTCAGCAAATTCTCGTGGAAAACAGATAGAAAGGAAATATTAAACAGATTTTTTCATTTTGCCGTTTTATCTATAATCGCGGGCGGAATATCCATGATTCTAACAATTCCAACAGCGATAGCGCTCTCCCACACTCAAACAAGTGACACAAGCTTTCCATCGCTAAAAATCTATGACAACGTATATCAGCTTCTGACAAATCACTTTCTTGGCGCCAGACCGGTTGTTCTGGCGAGAAATGAGGACTTGCCGAATTTATACTCGGGACTTTTGACAATTATGCTCATACCTGTTTATTATTTAAACAAAAATATTAATCGAAAAGAAAAACTGTTATACTCACTTTTTCTTGGAATTATGATTTTATGCAGTTGTATAAACGTTTTTGACTTTCTTATTCATGGCATGCATTTTCCGTCAAACTTGCCCCACCGCTTTACATTCATATACAGTTTCGCGCTAATCACTATGGCTTATAAAGGCTTTTTAAATATCCGATTTGTTGATTTAAAAAAAGTCAACAGAGTTTTAATTGCATTTATAGTAATAGCTATTTTTACAGAATATGTTATAGCTCCTTTAAATAAAGATGTTGAAAGGGTTTTGGCTGACTATGATTTTGTTATAAATATTGTTGTCGGAGCCGTCTATTTGATGTTTATAACGCAAATTTATAAGGGAAAAAAGAAAGATATTTCTCCTCTTGCGGGGCTCGCGATAATTATTTTCGCCGAATGTATTTTTGTCACAACAACAGGTATAACATATACAGGAAAAACAGCCAGAGAGAAATATGTCAAATACATTCCTGGAGTTGAAAGAACCATCGACTATCTAAATGAAAAAGACGGCGGCGATTTTAACAGAATGGAAATGCGCCGTTTTGTCACAATAAACGAGGGTTCGTTATATCATTTTAAAGGATACTCACAATTTTCCTCCCTGGCATATGGAAACACCTCTCAGCTTATGAACGATATTGGAATGGCGGCGACAGGCAACTCTTACAGACTATATGACCCAACGCCTCTTATGGATTCTATGTTTAATATAAAATATATTATCAATAGAGACAAGCCTATGGATAACCCTGGGTTTTACAAACAACTCGTAAATATTCCCGCCGGAACAGATGAGGAAGCGGAAACTTACAACAAAGTCAAAGAATACCTCGGAACAGATGATTTAAGTAATATCTCAACCCTTAACGATGAACAAAAAAATCGTGTTAAAGAAATTGCCAACGTTTCAGATATTAACGATATTTACGGTGTAAACCCAAAAGACGAGGATTTCATATATGTTTACGAGAATCCTTATGTTTTACCATTAGGATTTATGGTTGACCCTGAGGTTAAAGACTGGGTAACAAACATTGATAATCCTTTCGAAGTTCAAAACGACTTTATATTCTCAACAACCAACGTAAATGAGAATATTTTAAATGATATTCCTCTTAAGTCCCTCGACTTCGACTACTTAAAACTTACAAACCAAAGTGACACGAAATATCCGGCAAACAAAAACGGAATTAAAAGCACAAATAAATATTCTATTACAGACCCAAATGATTTAAATAAAGAACCAAAAATGACAGTTAAAATTGATAATGAAAAAGAACAAAGAGTTTTTCTTTACGTTGATGCCGGAAACGCGAAAAGAGCCGTTTATACAATTTTAAATGAAAAAGGCGAACAAATAGACAGGTCAGACAGAGAATTAAGTACAGGCAGAAGTATTTTAGACCTTGGCTCAGTTCCCTCAGGAGCTGAAATCACCCTTGAGCTCAAACTCACAAGAAAGGGAGAGTATGAGAAAACCTACAGAACAACAGGTACTGTTGAAGTATATGCCGCCTCATTCAACAAAGATGTATTTGAAAAAGCTCACAAACAATTGTCAGAAACTCCAATGATAATTTCTGAATATGGTGATGATTTTATTAACGCCTCAATTGACGCCAAAGAAAACGGATTTTTATACACATCAATTCCTTACGATGACGGCTGGACTGTCAAAGTTGACGGAGAAAAAGTTGAAACAATACCTTTTGCCAGTGATGGGTTCTTAGGAATTGACATTTCAAAAGGAAATCATACTATTGAATTCAGTTATTATCCAATAGGTTTTAATCTTGGAATTTGTGTTACCATTGCGTCTGTTATTGGATTTGGAATATACATTTTTATTATGAATCGTTCAAAAAAGAAAAATAACACCCAAGAAACCTCTTCCGAACCTTTAGAAGAAAACTTATAAAACCGACACCCAAGAAAGAGGCTAACTGTTTAGCCTCTTTCTCAATGTTCGCATAAAAATAAAGTATATAGGAGATTTTATATGAAAGAATTTATAAAAGAATTTTTAAAAAATAAACTAATTTACTATTTCATTGCTTTAACAGTTCCTCTCATTCTGGTTTTAATTGGTTACAAAAACTTAGAAATATCACCTTTTGGTGAAAATTCTCTGTTATCAATGGACCTTTGGGGGCAATATATGCCTATGTTTAAAGAACAGTATGTAAGAAACCGCGAATTCTTAAGCAAATTGTATTCCTGGAACGGAGCTTTGGGATTTAATTTTTATTCCCAAAGCGCCTACTATTGTAATAGCATATTTAATTTTATATTTTTGCTTTTTGACTCCTCAAAGCTGATAGATGTACTTGATTATATTATTCTTTTGAAATTTGGGCTTTCGTCAGTAACGTTTCTTATATTTTTAGACTATAAATTTAAAAATATAAACCTTTTAGCGTCTGCTGTTTCCATAGCGTACGGACTGTGTGCGTATAATATTGCCTTTTTAAATCAACCTATGTGGACAGATATTGTAATTTTTTTGCCTATTGTTATTATTGGATTGGACAGGCTTATTTTTGAAAATAAACCTATTTTTTATTGTATATCTTTAGCTTTGGTAATTTTCTCAAACTTTTATATAAGTTTTAGCGTATGTATATTTTCTGTTATATACTTTGCCGCCGAACTAATTATTTTAAAATCCGAACTAAGCAAAAAAAAATTTTTAGAAAAAATTAAAATATTTTTGTTGTATTCTTTTTTAGCGGGCTGTCTCGCGGGATTTATAATACTTCCCGTATACGACTCAATTCTGCTAAGAGCTGAAAGTTCAAATACTATTTCAGAAATAAGATTTTACCACTCAATACCTGAAAATATATACGCTCTTTTTCCATTTTCAAAATTGGCTCATGAGTTTCAGGTTCCAAATATATATAGCGGTATATTTATCATCCCCGGAATAATATTGTTTGTTTTGAATAAAGAAATCTCACTTAAAAGAAAAATTACATTTTTAAGTATCGTGTTTTTTATGTTTTTATCAATAAATCTCAATATGCTGGACTTTGTATGGCATGGATTTCATTTTCCAAATCAGCTTCCCGGGCGATGGACATTTATATTTTCTTTTGTTGTTCTTCTCATATCGTATGAAGCTATATACAAATCAGACAAAATATATTTTTTTGATATTTTAATTTCTGTTATTATATCAATAACTCTGATAGGAATAGGAACAATGTCCTCAGAAGCAAAAACAGTTGACATTGATTTTATCGCAAAAATAATTTTACTTATAACAGTGTATAATTCATTAATATTTTTAGCGTCAATTTTTAAGCAAAAATCTGACAAAGTAAAAAACACAAAAATAAAGAAAAAGCGAATACTTATAAAAAATATCACTGTTATATTTTTAGGAATTATTATGACGTCAGAAATTTTAATAAGTTCCTATGCAGTCATAGAAAGAGACGTTGGTGTCTCAGATTTAGAACAATTTCAATTTCTTGATGAAATAATGGCGGAGGCTGTCAGCAAATACGAAAACGACGAAAACAATTTTTACAGAATGGATATGAACAGCAACTGGACATTCAATCCTGGTCAGCTCTATAATTATAAAGGTATTTCCTATTATTCGTCAACTATGACAGGAAACACATATAACCTTTTGAAATCTTTAGGATACAGAGTTTACGCGAATAATGTAAGCTCTGTGTTTAAACCTGACTCACCTGTTATGAATTCAGCGTTTGCCATAAAATATATAATAGACAGAAATAAAAATTTTAAAAATACAGCGTTTGAGTTAGAGGAAGAAAACGAAAAATACGATGTCTATAAAAATAAATATTATCTTCCTATAGGTTTTGCCGTTAACGCGAAAATTTTAGACTGGCTGAAAAATCCAATAAGTCCTCTTCAAAATCATAATGATTTTATAAAACTGGCTCTAAATGACGATAATATTGAAATATTCAAAAAAATGCCCAATTTAAAAGAGACATTTTCAAATGTATCTATAGATGATACAAACAACTGGTATGAAAGATACTATCATAGAATTGAAAATGACAAACCTGTTTCTTTTAAATATAGTTTTACTTGTGAGGAAGAGGGACAATATTTTATTCAGCAAAACTTCAAAAAGGGAGATTTAATTATTGACTCACCTCAGGGCAATCAAGAATTCTCCGCGCCTTCCGAACCATTTAAGTGTATCGGTATTTTTGATAAAGGCGATGTAATCAATATATCATTAGAAGTAGATAATGTAGATATTGGTCTTTATGGTATAGAGTTTTATAAATTTGATGAGAAAAATTTTGCTTCAGCCATTGATATTCTGAATAAAGAAACTTTAAATGTAACAACTGCCGCAGATACTGAAATCAAAGGCACAATAGATGTCAAAGAAAACGGTAAAGTTCTTTATACTTCTATACCTGACGATGGAGGATGGAATATAAAATGTGATGGGGAAAAAGCTCAAATCAAAAAGATAGGAAATAATTTAATAGGTATTGACATTCCGATTGGAAAACATGAAATTGAGTTTAACTACAGCGTTCCCGGCTTAAAACTCGGTATATGTCTTTCTGTTATAAGTATCTTGGCGATTATAGCCCTATGCTTTATAAAAAGACAAAAAGAAAATAAAATTAAACTTAATAAGAAGTCTGTCTAAAATAACGTGAGTTCGACGAGAAATCGCAGTGAAACTCGGCGAAACGTAGTTTCGCGCAAAAGTTTTTGTCAAACTTTTTTCAAAAAGTTTGTGGAATTTGAGGTGAAACCTCAAGGTTTTTAATGTTTCAAGAGCATCTTTGGAGGTTTGGAACCTGGGACGCATAGGCGAGCAGCAAAGCAAAGCTTTGCAGCCAGCCTTTTGCGAAAGAAAAAGGTTTCAATAATATAAAATTTCATC
>CATJCJ010000833.1 GCA_949738935.1 uncultured Eubacteriales bacterium
AAAAACTTTATTATTATATTTCAATATTTATAAAAGTTTTTTATTAGACTTCTTTCGAAACTTCACATTTGCAGAAGTATCGTCAGAAAAAAATATTTAATTCAATATTTCTTAACGCTTTCGGCGTTTAAAAAGCAAAACGCCTTTCGCTTTCACATTGAATGAAATATTTTTTTGTTGGATTGACATAGTTTTATAGTTTCAAAAGAAGTCTATTATAAGAAATTTTTAAATTCCACATAAATTCCTAAAAAGTACAATAACGTTTCCAAAAGTACAGGATATAATTTAAACATAAAATTAAAAAATCTAATTTGAAGGAGATGTATTAAAATGAAAAGAAAAATGATAACAGGATTTGGTCTTGCGGTGGTTATTACAGCAATTGGTGCAATCGGTGTAGCAGCGTCTGACACAGATTATAGCTTTAAGTCATATAACGTAGTGTCTGACAGCGAAACAGTAAACGAAGCTGAATATAGTTTTAATAAAGGATTACAAAAATCAAGGAACAGCTGGCAAAATGAAAACGCTGAGGAAAAGCTTGAGTCAGGTGAGATAACACAAGAGGAATATGATAATATTAAGTCTATGGCAAAAGAGAAACACGATAAAATAAGCGCATTCCATAAAGAACTCTCGAATATGTCCCCAAATGAAAGACACGCTTATTATGCTGAAAATGATGAGATATAATATTCAATAATACTATTTGCGAAAAAATTATCTTTTCTTTCGAATTGTGCAGTGTTATCTAAGATATAACTATTATACAAAATAAAAATTTTATATTTATGTATCTTTGAATAAAAATCAACGCACTCTGTTTATCTGTAATATTTATACAGAGGTGTTGATTTTTTATTTGCGAAATATTTTTTTCTGTTGTAAAATCATATATATCAGAAAAGGTGGTGTAAAAAATGCTAAATATACTTGTGGTAGATGATGAGCCGGATATTCATACCTTAATAAAAAGATATGCTGAAAGAGATGGATGTGTTGTAACTACTGCTTTAGATGGTATTAAAGCGGTAGAGTTGTGTCGAAAAAATGATTACGATATTATTATAATGGATGTTATGATGCCTGAAATGGACGGTTTTAAAGCGTGTAAAGAAATAAAAAAGATAAAGGATATTCCAATTATTATGTTGTCCGCACGAGGTGAGGAATATGATAAGTTATTTGGCTTTGAGGTCGGTGTTGATGATTATGTTGTAAAACCGTTCTCACCTAAAGAACTTATGGCAAGAGTAAATGTAATCGTCAGACGAAATTGTGTAAAATTCAAAAGAGAAGATGAAGCGGAAAATATTATTATTAAAGGAATTAAAATTAATATACCCGGACGAAATGTATATATAGATGATGGAAAAATTGAGCTTACAGCAAAGGAGTACGATATACTCTTATATTTTGTGAAAAATCAGGGAATAGCGTTATCAAGAAATAATATACTTAACGCTATATGGGGATATGATTATTTTGGAGATGACAGAACGGTTGACTGGCAAATAAAACATTTGAGAGGCAAGCTTGGAATATATCGAGAGTACATCAAAACTGTACGAGGAGTGGGATATAAATTTGAAATCTAAACCATTTTGGCTGAAATTATGGAGTTATTTTACTATATTTACGATTATAATATTTTGTATTTTGTGGCTTGTTCAGATAGTATTTTTGCAGAATTTTTATAATGATATGATGATAAAAAAAATTAAAAATGATATTTATGACATTATTGAGGCACAAGATGATAAAAACTTAATTGACATAATAGATAACATAGCATACAGAAATTCACTTTTAATATTTATGACTGATTGGAACGGTAATGTTATTTATACTACAGATGAGCATAGTTATAAAAAATATCGTAGGGACAAGGAAGAAAATCAAAATCCTTATCGAGCGGGAAGCGGTCAATTAAACTGGCAAAAAGGCGCTTTTCGTAATTTGCCGGAGGAATATAACGAATTTTTACAGAAACTTTCTGAAAGTGATGACAAAATTATTGAATACAAAACTGAAAACGGAAATTCATATGTATATGGAACAGTTATTGACAGCAAAGTTTTATATATAAGTAAAGCTCTTGGTTCTGTGGACAGCACTGTTGATATTTTGCGCAGTCAGCTTGTATGGGTAACAGCGGCTTTGTTTGTTTTGAGTTTTATTATATCCTATTTTATATCATATCGTTTTGCTAAGCCTATTAAAAATATAAGCAGGCAAATACAAAATATTGGCAAAGAAAACTGTAAAACAGACTTTGTAAAAGGATTTTGCAAAGAACTTGATGAATTGTCAAATATTCTTAATCAAACCTCATACGACCTTATTAAAGTGGAAAATTATCGACGTGAATTCTTCGCAAATATATCACATGACCTTCGTACTCCTCTTACAATGATAAAAGGCTATGCTGAAATGATTAGGGATTTCTCATGGGAGGAAAAAGAAACCCGTGACAGTGACCTTGATATTATAATAAGGGAAAGTGACCGTCTTACAGGACTTGTAAATGAAATACTCGAATATTCGTCATTACAGTCAGGAACAAAAAAGTATAATATGCAAAAAGTAAATATTTCTGAGATAACCGAAAATGTTTTAAATCAATTTACTGTTTTATGTAAAAAAAACAATATTTCTATTGAGAAAGAAATTGAAAATGAATTATATGCTGTATGTGATGAGCAGAGTATTTCAAGAGTTATATACAATCTTATAGATAACGCAATAAGTTACGCCGGTGAAAGTAAAAAAGTATATGTTTCTGTAAATATAAAAAAAGATAAAGTACGTTTTGAGGTGTGTGACTTTGGAAAAGGTATTGATGAAAATTATTTGCCGTATATATGGGATAGATATTTTACAGTAAAACAACAAAAACGCAATAAAATAGGCTCGGGGCTTGGTCTTGCGATATCAAAAGAAATATTGCTGGCACATAACGCTGAATATGGAGCAAAGAGCAGTGATGAGGAAGGAACTTTATTTTGGTTTGAATTGGATATTGCTGACATAAAAAAATAAAGATTATTTTGTTTAAAAAAACACCGCATAATTATATTTTTTAAAAAGTAATATTTCTCTATAAAAATTTTTGTTTATTTATTTTCGTAAAAATTCTATTTTTTATATTTTATTAAGTAACGCAAAATCAGCTGATTTCCTTGCTTTTCATCATAGTTATAGTGTATCAACCAAGACGCCTTTGAGCAATTCCGTATCGGAATTATATACAATGCAAAGTTATTTACAGCGTGATATGCTGAAAGCAAGAGGATTAAATAATTTTGACGCTTGGGCAAGCTGTTTTGGGGAAACAAAACTTTCACTTGAATTAGCGCCGGAGGGAAAAGGTTATCAAACTAAAATGCGTTTTGCTAAATTTGTTAATTTGCCCGAACTTATAAATATGTTTAAGGAAATGGCGGATATAAAAACAGAGGAAAGCCTTAATTTGCCTGTTCCAAAAGCAAACTATCATACAATAGCGACAGAGGCAAGTGATTTTCAAAAAGAAATGGTTGACGGACTTGCGGAAAGAGCGGATAAAATAAGAAAAAAACAAGTATCACCGGAAGATGACAATATGCTTGCGGTGACAAACGATGGACGTAAACTTGCGTTAGACCAGCGGCTTATGAATGATATGCTGCCTGACGACCCAAACAGCAAAGTGAATGAATGTGTTAAAAATGTCTATAAAATATGGAAAGATACAACACCGGAAAAGAGTACCCAGCTAATTTTCTGCGACCAGTTAACACCAAAAAATGACGGTTCTTTCAATGTTTATGACGACATTAAAAATAAACTAATAAGCAAAGGCATACCCGAAGATGAAATCACTTTTATTCACTCCTGCAAAAATGATGAACAAAAACAAGCATTATTTACAAAAGTAAGAAACGGAGAAGTACGAATTTTGCTTGGTTCTACAAATAAAATGGGTACAGGTACAAATTGTCAGAAAAAGTTAAAAGCGCTTCATCATATTGACTGCCCCTATCGCCCCTCAGACCTCGCCCAGCGCAACGGAAGAATTATTCGTCAAGACAATGAAAACGCAGAGGTTGACATATATAACTATGTTACAAAATCAACTTTTGATTCGTACCTTTTACCAATTAGTGGAAAACAGCAACATTTATAGAAATAAGGTCAAAAGTGGAAAATTAACATTTTTCCATTACTTTTCTTTTTTATATCACTTTATATAATAATATTTTCTTTATGTCATTTTACACAATAATATTTACAATAAATCCTGTACAAAGCGAAAAAACAATAACAAAAACAATATATAAAACAAAATTTTTTACTCCGAGCACAATTTTTAAAGCACTTAAATTTGTAATTTTTGTTGACGGTCCTGTTATCATAAAAGAAGCTACCGCACCCATACTCATACCGCTTGCGAACCATTGCTGCAAAAGCGGAATAGTACCTCCTCCGCAGACATAAAGAGGAACACCTATTGTTGCCGCCATAAGTATGCCAAAACCACGATTATTTACAAATAAATCAGCAAAGGCTTCCTGTGGTATATATCTTTGATACAATGCCGTTAAAACTATACCAATTAAAAACCAAAAACCTGTTGCTTTTATATTTCTTCCTATATTTTTAAGAAGTCTTATAAACATATCAGGGTCTGTATCTCTGCTTTCCTTTTCAGAAAATCCTTTAAAATTAAAGAATTTTTTATTTTTATAAAATATCCTTACAAACAATCCGGCTGCAATTCCGCATAAAAAGCATTCAATAAATCTTATTGATAAAGCAGTTTGTCCAAGTACGGAACTGTATATTAAAAGCTGGGGATTTAACAAAACAGAAGACATCATAAAAGCTGCAAGATAATCGTCTTTCATACCCTTTTGCGAAAAGGTCGCTGCTATCGGAATTGTTCCATACATACAGAGCGGAGATAAAATTCCTAAAAGACTTGCGGGAATAAGACCTATAATTCCCAAGTGCTTTTCTTGAATATTTACAAAAATACTATGTATTTTATCCTTGCAGAACACGGATACAACAGAACCTATTACAATACCTAACGCCCAATACGGCAGTATTTGTCTTAACTGTACTTCAAAATAATACCATAGGTAAATAAATTCTCTTTGCAGAATTTCTGCCATTAAATCACTCTCCTCGTATTATATAGTTATAGTGTTTAAAGCCCTAATCCAGGACTTATGCTATAATGTATAAGATACTGTGGATTAGTTATCACTCTCTACCACTTGATGGTTTAATTAAGGCTCTAACCACAGTCTCTTTGTACATTTGTTAATTAGTTAGATACCACATGACGGGTTTATTTAGAACGAGGTTACAATCACAAAGAGTACCTGCGGCTCTAAACAGTGTCAAATTTACTTTAAAGGAGTTAAGGATTATGATTTTTATAGGTATTGATGTTGCAAAAGATAAACATAACTGCTTTATTATTAATTCTGATGGAGAAGTTCTTTTTAACGCGTTCGCTATTTCCAACAATAAAGCAAGATTTGATGAACTTTATATTCACTTTTTTTTGAGCGTCTTAAAAACGCTCTTTTCGTCATACGGTTTTTAATCTGCCTTTCTTAAAAAATTTTTTGGAAAATTTTTAATTTCCCTATTGACTTTTAATAGTTAGTCTATATGATTTATCATACTTGCCGTATATCCGGCGCCGAAACCGTTATCAATGTTTACAACCGTTACGCCGCTTGCACAGGAATTAAGCATTGATAAAAGCGCTGAAACACCTCTGAATGAAGCCCCATAGCCAACGCTTGTAGGAACAGCGATAACAGGGCAATCAGCCATACCTCCTATAACGCTTGCCAAAGCGCCCTCCATTCCTGCAACGGCAATAATTACTTTTGCTTTCATAATATCTTCTGAATGAGCAAAGAGTCTGTGTATTCCCGCAACACCTACATCATATAATCTTACAACCTTATTTCCAAGTACCTCTGCTGTAAGCGCCGCTTCTTCCGCAACAGGAATATCGCTTGTACCTCCTGTCGCTACTACTATTGTTCCTTTTGTATCGGCTTTCGGAATTTCTCCCTCAACTCCTATGTTTCCTGTTTCAAAGTATTGTATATCAATAAAATTTTTTACAATATCACTTTTTTCTTTTGAAAGCCTTGTAATAAGTATTGTTTTCTGTCCTTTATCCGCAAGAGCCTTTGCGATTTTCGCAATTTGTTCTCCTGTTTTTCCCTCTCCGTAAATTACCTCGCCAACACCTTGACGTATCCCTCTGTGAGTATCAACTTTAGCAAAACCTAAATCTTCAAAAGGCTGATTTTTAAATTTAAGCACTGCCTCGTCTATATTAATTTTTCCATTTGCGACCTGTTTCAAAATATTTTTAAGTTCATTCTGTTCCATAAAACCCTCCTGTAAATATGTCATAAATACTTCTTTATTCAGAAATACCACTATAAAAAGGCGATATACAATATTATAGCGGCATTCAATTTATTTATTGAGAGGAAATTAAAATTATAAAGAAATTATTTACTATTTATTAAAGCCTTTTTCAATCGACCATTTGGGTCTTTTATAAAAACAATTACAATCCATATGATTAAACCAAGTACAACAACACTCACGCCAAGGTAAGCGTCATTAAGCATATCAGCAGGAACTGGAGTAAAATATGCGGCTCCAATCTTAATATACTCAGCAACAGCGTCAACAAACCACATTAATGCGGCTCCCAAATACATAAGCGACAGAGTCCCTATTTTCATATTGCTCTGCGGTTTTGTATACCACAAAATTGCAGATATAACAGCCGCAGATACTGTAATAAGCAATGTCATAAATTTTTACCTCCTGTTTAAAGGCATTCTTTCCGAAACAGCCGCAGTTTTTTCGATATGTTTAGCCGCCATTACCATAATCGCCCATACGCAAGTTACAAGAACAGCCATACCAACGCCCGATGTTGCCATTTCAAAAAGCATTTCCTGAGCGCTTGATGGGTCGGCGGCATTTGTCAGAAACGGAAATAAAGGTACAATTTCACCGTGCCAGATATGTTCAAAAGCAAGAAGCGCTGAACCGCCCCAAAGCATATTATTGAGCCAGCTCATCCTTTCAATAAACATATTCTGCTCTTTGCCATTTTTATCTGATTTCTTTTTTATTATCGTTGTAATAACAGCTTCTGTTGCTGGCACTATAAAACAAGCCATAATTAAACCCTCCTTAAATTTAATCAATCAATATTTACTAATTTGTACTCTCTGCTACCTAAGCCAATTTTTTCAGCGTGTTCAAGCGTATGAATACCGTTTCTTGATTCAATTCTTTCAATCAATGCTCCGCTTTCACTTCTGTCTGTATTATAAACAATATCAACACAGGCTTGGTCTAAAGCGACAGGGTCATATGAAGCAAGAATACCAACGTCATTCATTTCTGGTTCCGCCGGATTTCCATCGCAGTCGCAGTCAACAGATAAATGATTCATAACACTTATATAAACAATTCCTCCATCATTCTGTTTATTATTATGAACAGCTTGCGCCGCTTCTGCCATTGACTCTAAAAACTCGTCCTGCGTACCGCTGCTCCAGCTTGTTTCACTATGCCCACCTGAGTGAATATACATTTTTCCCTTGCTTGAACCAATACCGATTGAAATATTTTTAACAGCGCCGCCGAAACCGCCCATAGCGTGACCTTTAAAATGAGAAAGTACAAGCATTGAATCATAATTTTCATAATTCTTTCCTACGATGTCATATTTCAAATTTTCAGCTTTATCACTTACAGGAATTTGAATTGAACCGTTTTCATCCATAATATCAACATTTGCAATAGCTGTAAATCCGTGGTCTTGTGCTACTTGTTTATGCAGAGCGGTTTCCGCTCTTGAACCTCCGTATGCAGTGTTACACTCTACTATTGTTCCGCCAACACTTTGTACTAAGTCTTTTATAAGGTCAGGGTCAAGATAGTGCGTATTTCCTGCTTCTCCTGTTGAAAGCTTTACAGCAACTTTTCCAGACGGTGTAAATTTAAGTTGATTATAAATATTCATCACGGCTTCAGATGAAATATTATTTGTTATATAAACAACAGGGGCGTTTTCGTTTTCTGTTTTATTTTCGGTAATATTCGCCGATACAATAGTTTTGTTTTCCTCATTTGCTTTTTTTGATGTAATTGTTATTATATGTGTATTTACATTCCAATCAACATCAAATCCAAAACTTTCTGCAATAAAACGAATTGGCAGCATTGTTCTTCCATTAATTGCAGCGGGTGCTGTATCAAGAATATTTTCCGAATCATTGAGGTAAGCTGTTGTTGAATCTAAAGTAAGAACAATCTTATTATTTTCATAATTAAGAGTTGTCTGACGTGCGGAGCCGTTCCATTCAACATTTCCTCCCATTTTCTCAACAATCGCACGAATCGGTACAAGTGTTCTTCCATTTACAATTATAGGTACTGTACCGTTTTCATCAATTTTAATTTCTTCTCCGTCAGCTGTCATAACAGGATTGTCAATCTGCATAATTATTTTCGATTTGCTTTCTGCCGCAAATACTTCTTTTTTTACAGACGTATCAATCCTGCCTGCAAATCCAACAGCAACAGCACAAATAACAGAAATGGCGGCTGTAAAACAGAAACCTTTTTTCAAGTTGTACTTCATCAAAATTCCTCCTTCTAAAAAAATGAGTATTTTATGGCTTTTTTATTAAACCACCTCCTTCCAGAATACAATATACATAAATTTTTTCAATTATAAACTTTCTGCCCATTCTTTAAGACTATTCCCTCTTGTATCAGCGTTAAAGCGTTTTCCCTCTTTCAGTACAGCGCCTTTGCAGGAAGGTTTAAGTTCTTTGTTTGTATTTCCCATACCGCTGCCTCCGGATGTCGCGAAAGGTATAACGATTTTTCCGGTTAAATCATATTGTTCAAGAAATGTATTAATAATAGTCGGCGCAACATACCACCAAATAGGGAAACCAACGTATATAACGTCATATTGTTCAATATTCTCAATTTTGTTAGCAACAGCCGGTCTGAAATCCTTTTTTTCTTTCATTTCAATACTTGAACGGCTTTTAGGATTATTCCAGTTAAGGTCTGCTTCTGTATAGGGTTGTTCGGGTTTAATTTCAAATAAATCCGCTCCGACAACATTTGATAATGTTTTTGCAAGTTTTGCGGTAACACCGCTTGCTGAAAAATATGCTACTAATTTTTTACTCATTTTTATTGCCTCCTTATTTATTTATTATTTAATATCATTTTTAATACTATTTAACCACTCAGTAATTTCATTACTTGAAGCACTTCCGCTGAAACGTATGCCATCAAGCCAGTTTGCAGTGCTTAATTTTTCTAAATTTTTAGCGCTTGAGCCAATAGAACTGCTTCCTGACGTACAGAAAGGAATTATAGTCTTTCCCGATAAATCATAACTTTCAACAAATGTACTCATAATTTTTGGTGCTTGTCCCCACCATATTGGATACCCTAAAAATATAACATTATAGTCATCAATATTTTCAATAACATTACTGATTTCAGGTCTTGCACTTTCGTTATTCATTTCAATACTTGAACGGCTACTGTTATTTCCATAATTCAAATCCTCATCTGAATAAGGCTCTTTAGGAATAATTTCAAATAAATCAGCATTAAGCTCAGAAGCTATTTTCTCCGCAACTCCCTTTGTATTGTTTGTTGCTGAAAAATACGCTACAAGTATATTTGAATCATTCTCGGGCTCAAGAGTTTCATCTTTGATATTTTCCGATTCGGTTATTTGTTCAGAGGCTATTTCGGTAGTGCTTTCTGTATTTTCAGATGTGTCATTTTTTGTAATAATTATTGTTTTATTGTTTTCATTCCATTCAATATTAAATCCAAAACTTTCCGCAATAAATCTGATTGGAAGCATTGTTCTGCTGTTTATGATAACAGGTGCTGTATCAAGAGTCTGAACTTTACCATTAAGCAAAGCCTGTGTACTATTAATTGTCAATACGATTTCATTTTCATTATCTGTAATATTGACTTCTTTTGTATCATTATTCCAGTTTACATTCCCACCAAGATTTTCAATTACTGCACGAACAGGCAAGAGAGTTATCCCGTCAACTATAATCGGTTTTGTGTCATATCCTTCGTCAACAGCCTTTTCCTCACCGTTTACTGTCATTACAGAATTATCAATTTGAAGAACAACAGATGTTGGAGCAGCGTTTACAAAGAAAGCATTAAAAAATACACAAATAAAAAGCAGCATAAAAACTGATATAACTTTCTTAAACATAATTTTACCCTCCTGTATTTTACAAAAAATTTGATTTTTTATTATTTATTTTATAAACTCATT
>CATJCJ010000834.1 GCA_949738935.1 uncultured Eubacteriales bacterium
AATAGTAAAATTTATAATATAAATTTTATATATTGATACAATAATTATGGAGGTTATATATGTTAAATTATTTATGGGGAGGAATGATTTTAATAGGTATAGCTGTAGCGGCGTTTATGGGTAAAATACCGGATATAACAAACGCGGCGATAGATTCCTCAAAAGAGGCTGTAACAACTTGTATAACAATGACAGGAATACTTTCAATGTGGACGGGTCTTATGAAAATAGCTGAAAAATCCGGTTTAATAAAAACCCTTTCAAAGAAAATGACTCCCTTTTTAAAATTTCTTTTTCCTGAAATTCCAAAAAATCACAAAGCTCTTGATTACATAGCGACAAACATAATCGCAAACATATTCGGTCTTGGCTGGGCGGCAACTCCCGCCGGAATAAGCGCGATGGAAGAAATGCAGAAATTAAATCACAACAAAAAAGAAGCTAGCCGTTCAATGTGTATGTTTATGATATTCAATATGTCAAGTCTGCAATTAATCTGTGTAAATCTAATAGCCTACAGAACACAATACAACTCAGAAAATCCTTCCGAAATAATAGGCCCCGGGCTTTTCGCCACATTCGTATCAACAGTCACGGGAATATTATTTGTAAAAATTGTGGAAAGGTGGAAATACAAATGAATATTTTAATACTAATATCAGATTTACTTGTACCGTTAATATTTGTATTTATAATATTTTATGGATATACCAAAAAAGTAGAAATATATGATGTATTTGTAGAAGGAGCCAAAGACGGTTTAAAAACAATTATCCAGATTATGCCTACACTAATTGGTCTTATGGTCTCAGTAGGTATACTTAGAGCCTCCGGAGCGTTAACACTTCTTGAACACGCGATATCACCCATAGCCGAACTCATAGGTTATCCAAAAGAAACCGTTCCGTTAACATTTATGAGATTAATTTCCTCCTCCGCCTCAACCGGAATACTTCTTGATTTATACAAAAATTACGGTCCCGACTCATTTACAGGACGTTTTGTAAGTGTAATGATGAGTTCAACAGAAACAATCGCATATACAATGAGCATATACTTTATGGCGGTAAAAATAACAAAAACCCGTTACACACTTCATGGGGCAATAGTCGCCAATATAGCCGGTGTAGCCGCCAGCCTCTGGATAAGTACACTTCTTTGGGGTTAATAAAACCGAAACTATTGGTTAAACTATATTAATTACACTTTAGATATAACAAAAAATATTTTACGAGTGCGTAAGCACTGCTGGGCGATAAGCGAATTGCAAAGCAATTTGCAGTCCGTGCAAGTAAAATAATTTTTTTGTAACTTTCA
>CATJCJ010000835.1 GCA_949738935.1 uncultured Eubacteriales bacterium
CGTCAGAATTTCCGTCATAAATGCATGATTTTGCTTTAAATTTAGGAGTATTTTATCGGTTGTTCGTAAAATGTTATATTTTACGAATGTTTTGCTGTTCAATAAAGCAATAATTTTTCTTCGAAGAAAGTATAATGAATTAATAGAAAAAAATAATAAAAAATTTTTATGCGTTCTTGAAAATCTTTTTAATCAAATTTTCAAGAACGCAAATAAGACTAAGCAGAAAACCCTTTGTTATACAGGTTTCTCTATTTAGTCTTATTATATAAGAGTCGAACGTGATAGTTGTATCACGTTTTTTATCATTATTGAGTTTTTCAAGTTTATCTTCAAGATTTTTTTTAGTTGTCTCAAGCTGTTTTACAGTAAATTCCTGACCTGACACCGTTTTTGCGCTTTCAATAAAATCGATTGTTTCGTCAATCTCATTTTGAATATAATCAATTTGCCGTTCTTGTGATAATGGTATTTTTTCAAGCTGTGTATGGGAAATTATTATAGCGTCATAATTTCCCGTCGCAATTCTTGAACAGAATCGTTCTCTGTTATCCTTTGAGAAATCTTTTTCATTTGGAACAAGAATATTAGCGGTTGGGTAGAGTTGTAAAAATTCCTTTGCCACTTGATTTACTATATGTTTTGGTACAACAAGCATTGATTTTGTGCAGAGTCCAAGTCTTTTGCTTTCCATAGCGCTCGCCACCATCTCGAACGTTTTTCCGGCGCCCATAGTGTGAGCGAGAAGAGTATTACCTCCATATAAAGTGTGCGCTATTGCGTCAATTTGATGTTTACGCAGTTTTATCTCAGGATTTATTCCTCCGAAAGTAATGTGAGAACCGTCATATTCACGAGGTCTTACAGAATTGAAATTGTCATTGTAAATTCCGCATAAATCTTTTGTTCTTTCCGGGTCGTTAAAAATCCATTCCTCAAATTTATTTTTGATAATACTTTGCTTTTCCTGCGCAAGTAATGTTTCTTTTTGATTTAAAACAGCTTTCTTTTTGCCTTCAGCGTCTTCAACATAGTCCATAACTTTGACAGGTTTCATATTAAGGGTTTCCTCAATAATTTTATACGCGTTCATTCTTTTTGTGCCGTAAGTCTGAGTAACATTTAAGTTGTTTCTGTCGGCTGTTTTATTGCTTATGCCGAAAACTGCCGTATGTTTATCATAAGAAAGTGTAATTGTACTTCTGTTTCCCCCGGAGCCGCTTTCAAATGGGTTTCCCGTTTTCCATTCATAATCGGAACGGCAAATATTAGATGTGCCAAGCAGTTCATAAATAAACTGTTCATAATAC
>CATJCJ010000836.1 GCA_949738935.1 uncultured Eubacteriales bacterium
ATATTTTTTTACCTTTAGGTAATATTATAATATATTTAATTCTGTTTGTAAAACGTATATTCTATTGTATTTATATTGAAAAATTGTAATTTTCATCAATTTTTTTTGTGATTTTGTTTAAAATTATTTTTTATTTTAATTAATCGGCGTTTCATTGGTTGAAAATAAAATATAAATGGTGTATAATGGAATAAAGATTATATAAATTTAATTAAATTGTTTTTTGGAATGACAAGTTTTTTGTAAAATTTTTATAAGGTAATGTCACTTAATTTATTTTAATTACGCGGTATTGCTATGAATTGGCGTTTCAATAAATGAATTGTTAATTTTATGTATGATTATGAAAATTAATTTATGAGAATATTGAAAGGAAGTGGGTTTATTGATAAGTACAGCAGAGTTAATTGAACTTAATCAAATTATTGAGGCGCAGCATGGTGACCCTCATCATATTTTGGGTATGCATGAAATTGAGGTTGAAGGCAAAAAATGCCTTGTTGTCAGAGCTTTTATTCCACAGGCAAAAAATATTACGGTTCTCGACCCTAAGAGTGATTCTCAATATCCTATGAGCAAAATTCATCAGGATGGTTTTTTTGAGTGCCTTATCAAAGATAGAACAGAGTGGTTTAGATATATGTTCAAAATTGAGGGCTTTGAAAACAATAACTGGGAAACTTATGACGCTTATTCATTTCAGCCGACTATATCCGATATGGACATATATTTGTTTAATCAAGGAACTCATTATGAGATTTTTGATAAACTTGGCGCCCACGTTAAAACTATTGATGGTATTGAAGGTGTCGCTTTCGCTGTTTGGGCACCTAACGCTAAACGCGTAAGCGTCATCGGTGATTTTAATTCTTGGGACGGAAGAAGAAACGCTATGCGTATTATTGCTGGCTCGGGTGTTTGGGAGATTTTTATTCCGGGTCTTAAAAACTTGGATAAATATAAATTTGAGATAAAATCCGTTACCGGCGCTTTGTTCCAAAAATCTGACCCTTATGGAAATTTCGCTGAGCTTAGACCAAGTACAACATCTCTTGTTTTTGATATTAATAATTACAAATGGAACGATGGTGAATGGGTTAAGAGACGAGATGAGGGCTGTAATTTGAATGTTCCCATGAATATTTATGAGGTTCATCTTGGCTCTTGGAAAAGAGTTGAGGATGAGGATAACAGATTTTTAAGTTATCTTGAACTCGCTGAAACTCTTGTTCCTTATGTTAAAGAAATGGGTTATACTCATATTGAGATGCTGCCTATCGAGGAGCACCCTTTCGATGGTTCTTGGGGATATCAAGTTACCGGATATTACGCTCCGACAAGCAGATATGGAAATCCGGAAGAATTTATGTATTTTATTGATAAGTGTCACGAAAATGGTATTGGAGTTATTCTTGACTGGGTTCCCGCCCACTTTCCGAAAGACGCTCATGGGCTGGCGAGATTTGATGGAACCGCTCTTTATGAACATCAGGACCCTAAACAGGGCGAGCATCCTGAATGGGGAACATTGATTTTTAATTACGGCAGAAATGAGGTTAAAAATTTCCTTATCGCTAACGCTTTATTCTGGATTGAAAAATATCATATTGACGGTCTTAGAGTTGACGCTGTCGCATCTATGCTCTATTTGAATTACGCTAAAAATGACGGAGAGTGGATTCCTAATCAGTATGGAGGAAATCATAATCTTGATGCTGTTGAGTTTATTAAACATATGAATTCCGTTATTGACGGTAAACATCCGGGAGCTTTGATGATTGCCGAAGAGTCGACCTCATGGGCTAATATTACAAGAAGAGCTCAGGACGACGGACTTGGATTTAAACTTAAATGGAATATGGGCTGGATGAATGACTTTTTGGAATATGTGGAAAAAGATTCTATTTATAAAAAGTATCACCACAACAATCTTACTTTTGGTATGGTTTACGCCTATAGCGAGAACTTTATTCTTGTTCTTTCTCATGATGAGGTTGTTCATGGCAAAAAGTCTATGCTTGATAAAATGCCCGGAGATTTGTGGCAGAAGTTCGCTAATTTGAGAGTGGCTTATGGATTTATGTTCGGTCATCCAGGTAAAAAACTTTTGTTTATGGGCGGTGAGTTTGGTCAATTTATTGAGTGGAATGAGAAACGTCCTCTGGATTGGTTTTTGCTTGATTATGATACTCACAGAGGTATTCATGAGTATATGAAAGACTTTAATCATCTCTATCTTAATGAGAGGGCTTTGTGGACCCATGATTTTGACGGCAGCGGTTTTGAGTGGATTGACTGTAACGATAACTTAAGAAGTATTTACTCTTTTATCAGAAAGAGTGATAACAGAGAGGATACGTTGATTTTTATATGTAATTTTACTCCGGAGCCAAGAATGGGCTTTAGAATCGGAGTTCCTTTTGAGGGAACATATAAAGAGATTTTTAATTCTGATGACCTTAAATATGGCGGAAGCGGTATTATTAATCCAGAATTTAAACAATCTGAGAAAATTGAGTATAATGGAAGAGAGGATAGTATTTGGATTGATTTGCCGCCTCTCGCTGTTACTATTATAAAGATTTTTTAAAATTTTTTTATAAAAATTGCCTTTTTACAGTTGACGAGAGACAAAATTTTGTGTATAATTTTGTAGTGCCTGTTAAAAGGCATTGCAATTTGTGAAACGGTAACCGGAGGGAGGGGAAATTTGTGTCAGAAGTTAAGGTAAAAGAAAATGAGTCTTTGGACAGCGCTCTTCGACGCTTTAAAAGAAGCTGCGCGAAAGCCGGCATTATGGGCGAGGTTCGCAAAAGAGAACATTATGACAAGCCAAGCGTTAAGCGCAAAAAGAAATCTGAGGCTGCCAGAAAACGCAAGTTTAATTAATTTTTGAAAGAAAAGGGATTGATGTTTATGTCATTGAAAGAACAGCTTTTGGCTGATTTGAAGGAGGCTATGAAACAAAAGGATACTATCCTTAAGGATACAATTCAGATGGTTCGGGCGGGCGTTCTTCAAATTGAAAAGGATAAAAAAATCGAGCTGGATGATGACGGTGTTGTTGAGGTTGTCGCGAAAGAACTTAAAAAATGCGGCGACGTGCTTCCTGATTACAAAAAGAGTGGCAGACAGGATTTAATTGATGAACTTAACAAAAAAGTTGAAATTCTGAAATCTTACCTTCCCGAGCAGTTAACGACTGATGAGATTAAAATTATCGTGGCGGACGCTGTCTCAGAGACCGGCGCTTCAACTATGAAGGATATGGGCAAGGTTATGTCTCTTGTTCAGCCTAAAGTTAAGGGTCGAGCTGATGGCAAGACTGTAAGCGATATTGTAAAGCAGGCTCTTTTGGGCAAATAATTTTATATAAGGCAATACCGATAAATTTAAAAATATTTTATTTATTGGTATTGCTGTAGTTATTTTAATACCTCAGACTTTTTGTGTGAGGTATTTTTGTGTTGAAAAATGGTAAGCGGCATGGTATAATTATACGGAATGCCGCGCGTTATTTTTAACATATTTGATAATAATAATAAGAGGTTAGAACATATATGAAAATTAAAATATATAATAGACCGGTTTAATGGGAAATTATAAAAGGTAAAACGAAATTGAGTCATTTTTGTTTGTTTTTTCATGATTTTTTGTATATTTTAACTTTATAAGGATATTCAATCTCTTTGAACAGTTAAAATTCTATGTTATCGAACAGGTTTAATAATAATTTTATATAATGGAGGAATTGTATATATGGTAAAATTGTTTAAAACAGGAGCGTATGTTGTTAACGGTGAAAAAATTATCGCTGATGATAGCGACGCTGAGGCTAAATTGGCTAAAGAAGGCTTTTCCAGTGTTTTAAAAAGTGACGCTGTGAAAAATACTATTACTTGGTCTATTCTTGAGAAACACAATACTTCGGGAAATATGGATAAACTTAAAATTAAATTTGATTGTATGGCTTCTCACGATATAACTTATGTTGGGATTATTCAGACGGCGAGGGCCAGCGGGCTTGAGAAGTTTCCTATTCCTTATGTTCTTACAAATTGCCATAACAGTCTTTGCGCTGTTGGCGGTACAATAAATGAGGATGACCATATGTTTGGTCTTTCCGCTTGTAAAAGGTTTGGAGGAATTTATGTTCCGGCGCATCAGGCTGTTATTCACCAGTTTATGCGTGAAATGATGAGCGGTTGCGGAAAGATGATTTTGGGTTCTGACAGTCACACGAGATACGGCGCCTTGGGTACTATGGCTATTGGCGAGGGCGGAGGGGAACTCGCCAAACAACTTCTTGAGAAGACTTATGATGTTGATTGCCCTGAGGTTGTCGGTATATATCTTACGGGAAAGCCTCAGAAGGGTGTTGGTCCTCAGGATATCGCTTTGGCTATTATTGGTTCTGTGTTTGAGAACGGATATGTTAAAAATAAAGTTATGGAGTTTATTGGTGATGGAATATCAAATCTTGATGTTGAGTATAGAAACGGTATTGATGTAATGACTACAGAAACTACTTGTTTGAGCTCTGTTTGGAGAACTGATGACAAAGTTTGTGAGTATTATGATGTTCATGGGAGAAAAAATGACTTTAAAGAACTTAATCCCGGGGCTGTAGCTTATTACAGCGGTATTGTCTATGTTGATATGTCCAAAATTAAGCCTATGATTGCGATGCCTTTCCATCCAAGCAATACTTATACTATTGATGAGCTTAACGCCAATCTTTTGGATATTCTTGATGATGTTGAGAAGAAAGCTAAAAAACAAATTGATAATCCCAATATAACTTTAGATTTGAAAGAAAAAGTTAAAAATGGACGTCTTTATGTTGACCAAGGTGTTATAGCCGGATGCGCGGGCGGAACTTTTGATAATATTTGTGACGCCGCTGATATTCTTGACGGACAATCTATTGGCGCTGAGGATTTCGCTCTTAGTGTTTATCCGTCAAGTCAACCAACTTTTATGAGTCTTGTTGAGAATGGTTCTATCGCTAAACTTATGGCGGCGGGAGCTACTGTTCGTTCGGCTTTTTGCGGTCCGTGCTTTGGAGCGGGTGATGTTCCGTCAAATAATGGTTTGAGTATAAGACATTCCACAAGAAATTTCCCTAATAGGGAGGGCTCTAAACCCGGCAACGGTCAAATCGCCTCAGTCGCTCTTATGGATGCTCGTTCTATCGCCGCTACGGCTGTTAATAAAGGATATCTTACCTCTGCGACTGATATTGACGTAAACTTTACAAAGCCTAAATATTATTTTAATAAAAAGGTTTATGAAAATAGGGTTTATAATGGTTTTGGAAACGCTGACAGCTCTGTTCCTCTCAGATTTGGACCGAATATTACTGATTGGCCTGAAATGAGCGGTTTGACTAAAAATCTTATTCTTAAAATAGTTTCTGTTATTAACGACCCTGTTACGACAACAGACGAACTTATTCCCTCTGGTGAGACAAGCTCTTATCGTTCAAATCCTTTGGGGCTGGCTGAATTTACTTTATCAAGAAAAGACCCCGCTTATGTTGGCAGAGCCAAAGAAATTCAACTGTCAGAAAAAGCCAGAGTTAACGGAGAATGTCCGCTTGAGACAAATCAGGAGCTTAAAGCGGCTGTTGATGTTATAAAGAGTGAGTTTTCTGATATGAGCATTAAGGAAACAGGTATTGGAAGCGCTATTTACGCTGTTAAGCCTGGTGATGGTTCAGCCAGAGAACAGGCTGCCAGCTGTCAAAAGGTTCTTGGGGGCTGGGCTAATTTCGCTAAAGAATACGCGACAAAGAGATATCGCTCAAATCTTATTAATTGGGGTATGCTTCCTTTTATAATTGATGGAGAGATTCCTTTTGATAATGGGGATTTTGTATTTATCCCTGATATTATTAACGCTGTCAAAAATAAACAGAATGATATAAAGGCTTATATTGTTAAAGATGGTCTTAAGGAATTTTCAATTACATTGGGCGATTTGACAGATGATGAAAGACAAATTATTCTCTCC
>CATJCJ010000837.1 GCA_949738935.1 uncultured Eubacteriales bacterium
CATGGGCGATGATCCCTGTCCTGTTGAGTCGGGAGCGGTCGGCACCGTAATCACGGTGGATGATATCGGCACTTATGAAAAGAAAAAAATTATGGAAAGCTGGTAATAAAAGCATGCGATCACCCCCCTTTCAACAAGTTGTTCTGGTTGAATATATTACTTTTTTCTTTCCATAATATGCTATAATAATTTTGCAGCTTCGGCTGACAAAAAATATGGAGGCACGTATTATGGACACTTATGCAAAAAAGCTGCCAATTACTGAGTTGATTCCAGATTTGGACTCGTATATGGTAAGCATGGGTTACTCGGAATCAACCGTGGGCAATTTTCGAAAGGCATGGCGAGCATTGAAAAATCATGCTCTCAGAAATGGGATAGAGTATCTCACTAAAGATGCGGCGTATGGGTTGCTAAAAGAGCATTACAACATTGATCCCCTTGAACTTCATCTAGGGGAGTATCATTCTCTGATCAGACGAGCAATGATGTTATTGCTGGAATATCAAATTTCAGGGTGCATATCCGGGGGAATTCAAAGATCCGTTTATGTTATTCCACCTCAGTTCGAGGATATTTGTGATCAGTATTTGCTCTATCTAAAGAACGACAAAATGCTGAAAGATACAAGCATTAAAAATCACAAAAAAAGTCTGGCACAAGCACTTTGTTTTTTCGCGGGACATGGAATAACCAATCTTTCGGATATTGATACAGAAGCAATGAACTTATATTTAGTATCATTTGCAGGCCTTTCAAAATCGTATATTAGTAATATGATTAACATTCTTAAACGATTTTTCGAATTTGCAATGAGGGAAAAACCCGATATGCCGCCCATTAGTTTTCCGTCCGTTTCGGTATACAAGGACAGAAAAATTCCCGAATACTACTCTGCTGAAGAAATTAAGCTTATCCTTGCCGCAATTGATAGAGCCAATCCTCTTGGCAAAAGGGATTATGCAATGATCTTACTTGCTGCAAAATATGGAATGAGAATCGGGGATATCCGCCAATTAAAATTGTCTGAAATAGATTTTGTCGGTAATACGATTAATATTGTTCAGCAAAAGACGTGCAAGCCGCTTACGCAGCCGTTGCTGCCCGATGTTGGGTGGGCTTTGATCGACTATTTACAGTATGGAAGACCGAAAAGCGAGTCGCCTTTTGTATTTCTTCGATTGGTGACACCGTATGAAAAACTTGGCGATAATGATTTTGTCAATATCACTTGACACAATTTACACAAAAGATTTCATCAACTTTTCGTTACTTCCGCACAAATATCCACGGAGCGTAAGCGGAGTGG
>CATJCJ010000838.1 GCA_949738935.1 uncultured Eubacteriales bacterium
CAGGAGGCCTGCTTTTCCCGCAGGAGAAGGCCCAGCAAATGAATCGCATCCCGCTGGCCGGGAGGCACGCTACGCAGCAGCTGCTCTTCGTGCCAGGTATCTGGATGCTCCAGGAAATCTAAAAAAGCCTGCTTTTGCTTCTGCTCCTGCCGGGCGGCGAAAAGGCAGACGATCAAAAACAGGAAAATCGTGGCCAGCACAAACGCACCTGCTGTCGTAAGAAACGCCGAAGCGTCGGCGATCCACAAAAGGAGCGCCGCAAGGCCGTCTACAGCCAGCAGGGAGAGAAGCCACGGGAGAGATGAGCGGATAAACAAAAATTTTTCTTTCACAGTATTTCCTCTTTTTTGTCATGTTTATGACATACAGGTATGCCCGAAGGGTATTTCCTCTTTCTTGTCATGTTTATGATTTCTTCATCCGATGAGCCGATAGCCGACGCCCCGCACCGGTACGATCTGCTGGGTCATATCAAGGTCGGCAAGTGTTTTTTTCATACGGGTCAGGTTGACCTGTAAGGCGTTTTCATCAATAAATTCACTGGTTCCCCAGAGCGCTTCACACAGCTCCTCCTTAGGAACAACATCATCACCGTGCAGCAGAAAAATTTCCAGAAGCCGTCCCTGATTTTTCGGCAAGATCACGGAGCGATTGTGGATGTAGAGGGTGTAGGTCTGGCGGTCTAGAAGATAGTCCGGGCCTTCCAGCAGATTCGGCCGGCCCTCGTAGCGTTTTAGCACATTGGAGATGCGCGCCAGCAGCCGTTCTTTCCGGCAGGGCTTTGTGAGGTATTCATCCGCGCCCAGCCCCAGGGCATGCAGTTCGTCGCGCATGGCGTCCCGGGAGGTGAGAACAAGGACAGGGATCGCGCTTTTTTGTTTAACGGTGCGGCAGATCTGAAAGCCGCTTTCCCCTGGCAGGTTTAAATCCAGAAGGATCAGGTCCGGAGAGAGGCTTAAGAGCTGCCCTGCCACGTCGTCAAATGACGTGACAGGATAGGCGACATAGCCGGCGCGGCAGAGCATATCCGATAATTCCTCCCGCATAAAGCGTTCGTCCTCTACGATTGCGATGCGTTTCATTTGGATTCCTTTCCGCAGGTAAATGCTGCGAGTAAATTTGTGTAGTGCTGTGCCGGCATCGACACGTATATGCGGCCTATTCCTCCCGCCTTGGCACCATCAGCGTCAAAAGATAGCGGTCGCTGGTGTGTCTGACAGCAAGGATATACAGATATTCTATCACACACAGCACCAAAATCACAGCGGTAGATACGAGTATCATCCCGGAGCGGTTTTGTGC
>CATJCJ010000839.1 GCA_949738935.1 uncultured Eubacteriales bacterium
CTGTGTATGTCCTTGCTTGTCCCATGTATGGCACCTTCCTTTCTTTTTTTATTGTATTCCTATTGTTTGGATTGTGTCAAGTTTTATTATACAATATCAGAATAACTCTTTTTGAGATTAACAACTTTAGATTTTTCCTCGCTGATCTCCAGCAATAACCTGTCTTTCAGCCACTGCTTGACAGCAATAAAAACTTTATTTGCGTCACTCCGTTTCCGACAGAATATTTTAAAATCATCTGCATATCTGACAATATACATCTCTTTAAGAGAGCTTGTCCTGAGCGCACCATAAATTTTTTGCTTGTTTGCTGTGCCGTTCGGCGCATAATGGATTTTGTATTCATTGTGCGTCGGCATATTTTCCCATTGACTGCTTATCCACCAATCCAATTCGTTAAGCACGATATTCGCCAATAGCGGCGATAGGATACCACCTTGAGGTGTGCCTTTTGTCGGATATTGTGTGCTGCCGTCGAGCATTATTATCGGTGCCTTCAGCATTTCCTTGATTATGCAAATTAGTTGTTTATCCCTTATTCCCAAAGTCCACATCTGACGTATCAGCTTTGAATGATTTACGTTATCGAAAAATCCTTTGATGTCAACGTCCACAACAAAATGCAAGTTCTGTTGCTGTATCATCTTATAGCATTGCGCCAATGCGTGTTCCGCTGACCTATTTGGTCTGAAACCGTTACTGCGTTCGTGAAATTTTGCCTCGCAAATCGGCTCTAAAACCTGTAAAATGCATTGCTGCACCAATCGGTCAACAATAGTCGGTATTCCCAGAGGTCTGGTTTTCCCGTTCGGCTTTGGGATTTCCACTCGCCTAACAGGTTTTGGCTTGTAGAATTTGAGTTTTCTCTGAATTATCTCAACCAGTTTTTCGGCGGACAGCTTTTCTATATCCTTTATACTCAGCTTGTCCACTCCACTTGTTTGACTGCCCGAATTGCGTTTAATGTTTCTATATGCAAGCCTTATATTTTCCTCAGACGAAATTATCTCGACGAGGTTTGTGAAAACATCACCTTGTTTGCTTTTAGCGTATAATTCATCAAAGCAACCTTGCAAGTCGTAGTATTCCGAATGTCTTAGCTTGTTCTTCTTTGTCATAGGCAACGCCCCCTTTCGGGTTTGTTTTTCTTTGTCATACTCGAAGCTATGAACTATAATACCTATGATTACTTATGCAATATTGACTTGTGGCTGTTCCTCCGTTTTCCATTACAGAAAACATCAACGGTAATGCCACTACTTTGCCCACAATCAAAACGGCTTATTGTTCTTCGTCCGTA
>CATJCJ010000840.1 GCA_949738935.1 uncultured Eubacteriales bacterium
ATTTTCTTAAATTTTAAGGTTTACAAAATTCATAAAAACTGCTCTTTCCAGTATAAAGGAGGGAGCAATATGTTGATTGCACAAATTAAGCAAGCTGCTCTGGGTAATCAGCAAGAAATGTTAAGCCTGATTAAACAATTTAAGCCATTATTGAAAAAGTATGCCAGAAAATTATACTATCCTGATGCTTATTGTGATTTGCGTTTGTTTTTTATTGATTTGATTCATCATTTAGCTGATAACAAATTAAAGTATCCTTGCGATGCTTATATTGTTTCATATATTAATAAGGCTGTTGAACATTCTTATTATAAACTTTTGTTAAGAAAACATATTTTATTAGACGATTTGCCATTTGCCAGTTTAAGTGATGAAGAGGCTTATTTAGTTGAAAGCAAGTTAAGTGTTGATGATACATATGATAATCTGTTGTTTGATGAATTGAAATTGATATTAACTGATAAGGAGTATAAAGTTATTAAGAAACTATTTCTTGAAAATTGGCAAGTTCTTGATATTGCCAAGCATTATGGCGTATCAAGACAAAGCATAAATCAGACTAAACAACGAGCTTTAAGCAAGATAAAAAAGTGGTATATTGAGGAAAAAGAAAAATCTCATAATTATTAAATAACGGGCGACTTGGCTTGGGTATCTTTTATTTTATGGGTGGGCAATTTGGGTGAGCAGTCGTTCTGTTAGCAGAGTGATTGCTGTTTTTATTTTTAGGAAAAGAGGTGATTTTGATGAACGATTTGGAGTCTTTATACCTTATTAAATCAATGTACGATATACAAAACAACTTTCAGAATATTAGTCTGCTTTTTTATGCACTGTTGATTTTTATGGTTTTGGATTATATAACTGGAGTTTTGGTAGCCGTTGTACATAAAAAAATTGACAGTAAGATTGGTTTTGTTGGCATATTGAAAAAGTTTTTTATTCTCTTGATTTTTGTTATGGGTTTGACTATCGATACATTGATTATTGGGCAAGGACAAATGGTTACACTTGTGATTGTTTCCTTTTATATTGCCAATGAGGGTTTTAGTATATTGGAAAATGCCGAAAAGATAAATATTCCCTTGCCACAGAAATTACTTGAAATATTGGAGCAGATTAAAAATCAAAAAAAACCTTAAAAATTTTAAAAAGTATGTTTACAATTTTGAAAAAAATTGCTCTTTAATAGATAGATGCATCTAAAGACACACAAGTTGAATAAAAAATCTATTTATTAAAGGAGAGATGAAAGTTATGTCTAAAATTACCGGAAATGCAACTGTGTATTATGGACCGAACCCATCTACGTACAATCCCAACGGTTCTATATTAAAATCGGGAGATACTGTCACTGCAATTTGGAAAGAAAATAATTATGTGCATATTGAATATACCGTTGGTAGTAAAAAGAAACGTGGCTTTGTTGAGGCTGGATTGATTACAGTACAAGAAACTATTTACAGTATTACTAATGCAAGAACTAAGCGTTTTGTTGCTATTGACGGTAGCACATATGATGGTCCCGGTACTAACTATGCTGAAAACAAACCTTTGCCCAAAGGTAAAAACGTTTGGTTTGTTGGTCAAAAACCTAATGGTTATGCTTGTATTGAATATTCTGTTGGTTCCAATGATGATAAAAATAAAATCAGAGTTTATATGCTTGCAAGTAAATTGTCTGATAGTTTTAACATTGGAGGTCAAACTTTTAAACAAGGAGATACTCTGCCTTCCGGTTATCCTTATGCAGGCAGGACTGTTAATCAAGGTTTTAATGATGAAAGAACAGATTTGAGGGGGCATTTAGGTTATGATATAAGTGGCAAGCAAGGGGATATAATTGTTGCTATTGAGGATGGCACTGTGGTTAGTACAACTAAATCCTTAAGCTCTACAACTTATAATGGTCGTGTCGTTACTTTGCAACATAGTAAGAATGGCAAGACATTTTATTCTTCTTATTGTCATTTGTCTGCTGTTTCTGTAAGTGTTGGCGATACGGTTAAAAAGAATGGTAAAATAGGTGAAATGGGCGGTTCTGGTGAAAAAGGAGAAAGTACTTTTGGGGTTCATTTGCATTTGGCTGTATATACAGGTCAAAAGTCTTCTTCTCCCAATGGCTATTGTGCCGATAAACCTCATAAAAAAAGATTTGAAGAAGTTGCTGCCAACTATGCTAATCCGTATTATTATGGTTCTAACACAACAAACTATCCTCGTTGTGGCGGCGTTAAATTTTATGATCCTTATGCTGCAATAACAAGTGGTTATAGCATATTTGACAAATGTTAAAATGATTGTTAAAGAGAGGGTATAACGCCCTCTCTTCTTTATATTGAATTTTATTTGTAATACCAACAATAAATTGAGTACTATCAATATTTTCTTTCCATCTAAAAATAACTTGTCCGTTATCGGTGATTGTAAGTAATTGTAAGTAGCAGCTGTAAGGAAATTCTAAAACTGTTTGTGGTTTCATTGTGGCAAAATCTACAACTACAATTTGGGAACGTTCATTATTTTCATATAAAATAGGATTGTTATAGTGTAAATCATTGCTAGGCAGGGGATTAGGCTCAACAGCTACATAAGCAAAATATTTTGTATTGTAAACAGGAGCAGGTGTATCAGGTGAAATAGTTAAATCATCTGGTAGGGTTTTATATTCTCCTTCAACTTTGTTAAGTAAGTCGACTTGTCGGACATATATTTTTCCATATCCAAAGCCGATATCTTCATTGAAACACGGTAATGTTGTCCTGTTTTGATTTTCCCAAACATTTCGCCAAATGTCGCTCATACTGCCGGCTTCAGTTCGCCAAGTTTGCTCTCCGGCTAAATTTACCACCCAAATTTCATAAGGGTCGGATGCCGTACATAGAAAATATATTTCTTCATCATAAGGCAAGAAATTCAAACATTCTGGTCCTAAATTAGGATCGCCATAATATTCATCATACCAGTAAGGTGAATGTTCTGTATCAAATAATAAATGATTTTCATTGTTTGTTAAATTATAATAATTTAAGCCTGTAATTGGATTATCATAAACAATTTTTTGTAAATCTGCTGAAATAGTATATTGAATCCATTTATCTGGATATTCATAATTATTCATACCATCAAACATTAAAATTGGCAAAGCTATTGTATCAGAAATAACTTCTAAATCAAAATCAGCAGCGTAAAATTCTTGCTGATTACCAATAATTATTTTGTCATCACAAATTCGGTTTACCCTGTTGTTGCCTAAATTAAGTTTTTTGCTTATTTGATTGGATGATAAATTATATAGGTATATCGTATTTGTAAAGCTACTGTCATAATGTAAACTCCAAATTAATATATGGTTACTATCAATTTGTCGAGCATTCATATCATAATAGCTTTGCGACAAATCAATTTCTAAATCTATTGCATTAAATGTGCCTATCATTGGTATGTTGGTGACATCAAGTTTTGTTTGTGTCAATTCAGTATCAGAAACAGATTCTTTTGTACAAGCAGCTAGAAAAAGCAGTGCAATTAATAGAATTGTTAAAAGTTTTTTCATAATACTATACCTCTATTTTAAATTACTTTAATTGGTTGGCTTTTAGATAATCTTTTTCTTTTATAATCTCAGGTATAAAATATTCATTTTGTGCCGTTTCCAAATTAATACGCAGAAATTGTTTTGTATCATTGTAATATTCTGTTATATAAACATAGTTGCCATATATAAAAGCGTTAAAACTATGATATGGCGGTACGTCATAAATTATTTTAACGTCACCATCTGCATAAAAGGCGGTCAGCGTTTCGGCGTTGGGCATTGGCGGGTCATAATAGCGAAAGGTACAACCCAGCTTTTTTGCCATAGTTTCTGTTTCATCAGGAAACATACCGTCAAAATTATGCCAGGCTGTTGATTCATCAATAGCTGCATAGTTGCGATAATAATTGCCTGTTTCGTCAACTGAAATAATGGCGCTTTGGCCAACATCTAAAAGCTTGCGATTATTTTCCAATAACATTTGCTTAAGATAAGTTTTGCTTAACAATTCGTTAAACTGACTGCGGTTAGAAAAGTTCTGCTCTTGATTACAAACTATGATAAAGCTTTGCCCTAGCTTGCTTTGCCAAATAATCTTTTTGCCAAGTGCTTCGCCAATAGAGCGCAGCGGCAAATACAGCGTATCGTTGTGCATTAAAGGAGCTGTATCAATATTTAGTTGCTCGTTGTTGACTAACATAACATTGCTGGACGGTTTGATTATGGTTTTATGATTGTTTAATGTGATGATTGCTTGTTGTTCGTTGCTATTCCATGCTACACTGGCGCCGCAGGCTTCACCAATTAAGCGCAGTGGTAGCATTGTCCGGCCATTTTCCATTAATATAGGTAGGTTAGTAGCTTGTGGCTGACCGTTAACATAATATGTAGTTTCGTTATACAACTGCTCTGCGAATATGGATTCGTTATAAACAGAATTATCATAAGGTTGTGTTGGTATACGAATAAAAAAATCCGGCAAATCTTTTATTTGAGCAAAAGCTATGTCTGGCAGAAATACCCAGATGGATAATAATATTGAAAAAAATATTTGTTTATATGATTTCATAAAAGACCTCCAAATAAATCTTAAAAATTTTAAAAAGTATGTTTACAATTTTGAAAAAAATTGCTCTTTAATAGATAGACTTGCAAGTTGAATAAAAAATCTATTTATTAAAGGAGAGATGAAAATTATGGCACTTCACACTGGACAATCAACATCTTTTGAGGATGCAATCTTTTTTTCTTCTGATAATCCTCTGCGCAATTATGTTGGTCAATGTACTTGGTATTGTTGGTCTAAAGCTCATTCTAAGGCTAATGCTTATCCTGAGCGTAATTTAAAGGTGGATAATCTACCAACTGCTGACGCTTATAAATGGGCAAATATTGCTAAAAGTAATGGGTTTACCATTGGTGATACACCTAAAAAAGACAGTATTGCAGTATGGTCAAATGGTTCTTCTGGTCATGTAGCTTATGTTGAGGATTATAACGCTAACACTGGAGAGGTTTGTTATTCCGAAGCAAATTGGTATACTGCTCATACCGTTAGTGGTAATCTTTATGTTGATAAGGACTATCTTGCAAATATTAAGCAAACTGTTAAAACGTACAACGAAAAGTATAAAATCAATATTAATGTTGATTGTGAAAATACAAACGGAGAAAAAGGTACAGATGGTTTGTTTAAAAATACATCATTAAGTGCATTCAAAGAGAAGAAGAAGTCTTCTAAGGGCTTTACCTGTAAATTCATTTATTTGAATTAATAATCATTTTAATTAGTGTCTTTCGTTTTTGAAAGACACTAATTAATTTTTACTGTACTTGATGTAAGCAGCTGGTAAATTTTGCCTGATTGTTCACAATTTGAGCGGTGATATAAATATCAGAACATATAGTAGTATTTTCATCATAGTCAAAGCTGCTTAGTAAATGAACTTTTATGTTGACCTTATCCGAAGGTTCGGCACTGACAAAGTAATAGTCGGCTAGTTGACTATCAAATGATAATGTAGGTGTTGTTAATTCCTGTTTTTCTGAATTATATTCAGCGAACCAACAGTTTTCCGGTTCCAAGTTATAATCAATAAAATATTGATCTAAAATATCATAAACGCTGACGATTGATATATGATATTGTTTGTCATGGTCATTATAATTTTCTTCAGTGTCAAATTGACCGTAAAGTCCGGCAAAATAAAATAAATCATCTGAAGAAATATCTTTAGGATTATCAAATCCGCCGCCAAACAAGTCGGCTTTGTAGAAATAATCTACTATATCCTGTTCCGAATGGTTAGCAAGATATATTTCAGCCGCGGTTTGTTCATGTGTCTGACAAGATGTTAGGGTTAGTAACAAAAGGGTTAAAGATATTATACAAAGTCTTTTCATAAAATCATTCCTTGCAACATTTTTGATTAGGGGGTAAGGTGTTGATTAAATAAGGTTTACATTCATATTTTCTGCTCTTTCTGTTTTTTCTATTGATCACTTCCCGTAAATCAAGATTGTACTTCATATAAATATGTAATGAAACGCCTAAAAGGTAACACATAAAACCAATTTTTTTAGTTAAACCTTATATTTATTATAGCACTATCGTTTTATAAGTTCAAGCAATAAATTTTAGTTGTTTGGCGGCGTTCAAATTATAATTCTAACAAGTATAATATATATATATAATCAATATTAAATTTTGTGTGGTGATATTATGCCTAAAAAGGAAGTACCGCCTTTTATACAAAAGCTGAGGCAAATTTTTTCTTATAATTTGGAAATTTGTAGAAAAAACAAGGGTTATACGCAAGATAAAATTTCAGAACTTGTTGGTATTAGTCAGGCTTTCTATTCACAAGTTGAACGTGGTAACAATCTGGTTGGTTTGCCGGTATTAATGAAATTGGCTAATATTCTTGACGTTAGTGCAAACGCATTGCTTTATGAG
>CATJCJ010000841.1 GCA_949738935.1 uncultured Eubacteriales bacterium
ACAAAAGAAATGGTTAAAGTATATATACAGAGATTATCTATTATCTGTCCTGCATAACTTAAATATATGGACACTTGATGCTTTGCCTTTGCTGATAGTTCCATGTTCGATGTTATCAATCATTTTCAACTGGTATTCTAGTTTTTTAATCTCGTCTGATAGCTGCCTTGGTGTGGAATTTATCTGTATGCCATGCTTCTCTGCATATTCAACCAGTTCCGTCATGCGTCCACGCCATTGCCCAGTTTCTTCTAAGGATTTATTTATTGCCATCACGGTCGGGTTATTTCGGTACTTCCTTAAAGCATCCATTTCCTGCATCTCTTCCAGCGTGCCCACCTTTATCCATTTACAGTCCTGCATCTCAATGACGAAGGCATCACTATCAACATCACGCCCACGTATGTATAGCTTCGCCTGCTTATCAGAGACATTCTCTTTTTTCATCACCATCATTAAATCCAATGCCCCTGTAAGCCCCCTCGTGCCTGATATGGAGAAGAATGGGTCATTGGGGTTGTCCATCTTGCTTGTGTGGTGTATCAGCAGCATTGCCAGATTGTGCTTCTTTGCAAATGATTTCAATTTGTTCATTTCCTTGTAGTCATACCCATAGGCTCCGCCATCCCTGTTGTTGTACTGCCCCCGGATGCACTGTAATGTGTCCACTATGACAAGGCGTAAGTCTGTCATGCTTTGGTATACCAATTCCATCTGCTCTATGAAGCCATTGGATAGATCATTAATATCAATGCAATAATTGAATGTGTTTGGCAGCTTGTCCCCGTCAAATATGCGCTTAATCCTTGTTTTCATGCGGTTATCACTATCTTCTAAGGCAAGGTACAGGCAGTTGCATTTATTTGTGTCATACCCTAGGAATTTACGCCCCTGCGCCACGCAAAGGCACATGAGCAATGCAAACCATGATTTCCCGATTTTAGGGTCTGCTGCAAGCATTGACAGCCCAGGGGAAAGCATATCGTTGATAATAAAATCAATCTTTTCCACATGCTCCAAGTCAATCATGTCCCCTTTCATAAGTATTGGTATTTCTGTCGGCTTTTTTGGTTTTATTATGCCACGCTCTGTGGTGATTAGGTTGCGCCTGTTAAGTTCTCTAACAATGTTATCAAGTCTTTGTTGCTCATCCGCTGCAAATGCTCCACTTCCTCCTGTTTCCGTTTTTCCTCACCCTCCTTTCTCCTCTTCTCCCATTGTCTCTCGCATTCCAGCCGATACCAATGTGAGAAGAGGAGAAAGGAGGGTGAGGAAAAACGGAAACAGGAGGAAGTGG
>CATJCJ010000842.1 GCA_949738935.1 uncultured Eubacteriales bacterium
AAATGCTGGAGAAAGAAGAACAGCTCCTGGTCTGTGATTTGGTACGGAAAACGGGACTGTCGAGAGCATTCTTCTATAAGAATCCGACGGTGAGTAAATACTTGAAAGATGCAAGGCAGCAGCAGGAGGGAAAGGTGTTCCACCAGAAGAAGAAAGTGATTCTGGATTATGCACTGGAACGACAGAATGAACTGATAAAGATGGAGTATGAAAAGGCCCAGAAGGAAAATAAGGATTTGAAAGCAGAAAATGAAAAATTGAAAAGGGCGCTTAAAAAGAAAGAAGTGGCGTTTATTAAAGGATTATAAGATAGGTCAGAAAAAGTGTGTAAATATGTTGTTTGAAATATTTCATTAGAGTACTCATATTTTTCTTAAAATGCTTAAAGTATAATAAGTATAGTTTTTTCAGTATATATAGATTGTGATATTTTGATAGGAATAATATAAAGTTCAAAAAAATATATGCATTATATGATACTTTTGCAGAGGAAAATTTGTAAATGGTAAATCTACTGTTTGCGAAAAATTTATATTATTTGCAATTGGGAGATTCAAGTATAAAAGAATAGATTCTTAAAAAATCTAAAGAAGCCGGTTTAACTCGGCTTCTTTGGATTAGACATAAGGAGCTCCAGATGGCATCCCCCTATATCTAAGACAAGTTTTTTTATCCCTTTATTTTTATGTATTAGCAATACCAAAATAAGGAACATTAAAACCATTGGCAATACCCCCATGCATAAAATACTTAAAATTTGAAACAACATTTTCGGCATATTATTTTCCTCCTGTCATATTCTTTGCACACTCTAAAGTGCGCCGTAAAGAAAAAACAGATGGTATGGGAATATTTACCATTACTATTTTAACATATTACAGTTAAAAATACTAGGATTTTGTGGTTATTATTGTTTCATTTTGACAAAACAGAGAGAAGTAACTTATCTCATCAGGTGTACCTACTTGGCGGTAGATTTCTGAAATGTGGCAATTTCAAAGGCAATGGAATTGTTTGGAAATTTTTCTGTTTCGCATGAATTCATGCCTTATATTCTCGCAGATCACTAGCACGGCAGATTTCTTTGAGGCAATCATCAGCTTTTCCATCAGTCGGAAAAACCGTTACAATGCTGTCAACGGCCGTAGGAAGGATAAAGTGCATCCAATATATAGGGTTTGCTATCGGTCTGAACTTCCACCAGTGCCACAAGCCGATTCATATCGGAGTTCAGATGATATAGATTGCTTAAAATGATGGCATTATTCAGCATGCTACATCGCCTTAAGGATGTCTTTCACAAGAGATAAGGATGTAGGATTCCTGGAGTTATTTTTGAAAGCCTGTTATAACATAGATATTTTAAGTGTTTATTCGTTTTAGTTTTCCAGTCAGGAAATTAATATATTCTATCTGAATGCAATTATTATCTCTTCTTGCATTGTTAAAAATCCAGATATATCCTTGATCTAGTTTTAGGAAAGGAGCAAGTGGTTTATTTGATATATTTTGATAGTTTCCCCTTATATTTCTATTTGGTTCACAATTGATAACCATTTGATTAATTCCAAGCATATAATTTGTTGCAATAGCTATGCGAAATACAAGATTTAATAAAGTGGGCACATCTATTAGTTCCATATCCTGATGGGCTCTTAATCTAATGCGTAAATCTGAACATAGTTCTTTGATACCTTCACTATTTAGTTTTTGGCTGCTTTGAAGGCTCTTGGCGTAATTAGGAAGGTATTTCTCAAGTATAGCCCACATATCGTTATCTAAGATATATTGAGTTTCTATTTCAGTTTTTGTTGTTAAGTCTTTCAAATTACCTGCAAGAAATTGAAACATATGTCTAATATTTCCTATTTCAGAGCTTTTCTTTATATACCAAGTCAAATTGGGCGGTGCAAAAAAGGCACAGGCTAAACGATACTGTAAATCAATGTAGTCAAAAAGTTGGTATATGGCTTTTGACAGATTAGGTTCTGTTAGACATGCTTTGAAGAATTTTACAGACACTGTTGGTCCATATACGATATTGAGATAATTGTCAACAAGGAGGCTGCCCATATTTTGCAGAGTATTTTTTTCTTTCAGGCATTTCACAACATTATAAGTATATTTGATACCTAAATATTTATCAAGTCTGTTTAGACTGTGAATATTTTGAAAGATATATATAAATTGTGCATCTAATCGCTCTTTTAAAATATTGATTTCTTTTTCATATTGGTTATCCTGTATTTCCACTTTTGAAACGATTAGGCAGCGCATATGCAAATATGTGGAGTATTTTTCTATTATGTATCTAAATTCCTCTTCATTAATAGTTTCGTCAAGATATATTAGAAGTTTGTTGAAGTCTATATCTCTTACTCTACAGTTTTTTCTTTTATTTATGATGGAAAGTTCATTTTCTGTAATTACAATTGGAATTTCCTTACATTCTCCTGGTAATATGGAGAATGTTGAAATTGTTGAATGTTTTGGAACGCAAAACCAAGCTTCTTGAAAAATGCCTTTTTGTTCTTTTAGGCTATTTTGTACTTTGTTGTATTTTCCCCATGGAAAAATGCAGGATAAGTTTATATAAATGCCTAACAATGTTAGTATTGAAAAGAAAACAAATATAATAGATTCTGGACCAATTAAATCTATAATTTGATAATATCCATAAATTTCAGCAACAATAATGACAATTAATATGAAAACATCTGCTTTGAATTGTGGATAATAAATAAAAGAGTACAGAGATACAGAAGTCCTGCCGTTATCTACTTTTCCTTTTACCATAGAAAGACAGATTTGTAATCCTAATATAAATAAAATAATCAATCCAATAATGGATATAAAATTTAGTAGTCTTAATATGATAAGATTGTGATCAAATCTTTTGATATTTATGTTAATACGCTCGTATATAAAAAGAATCGGACCATTAAATAAGGAAAATTCAAACATGCAGGGAAACAGCAGCAATATGAGGGAAATCCAATATTTTTTTGTTTTTCTTTCTACATTCCAAGTATATTTATTTTTGAATTTCATATACATCCACCTTTCAACTTATACTGTCATAAGGCATACACAATACTGTACCATCCAAAAAACAGAAATATTCTAATTGGTTTGCTTTCTTGCTATACGAATAAAAATAATAAGTCTTCTTCTTATATTTCAAAATCCATCCTAACTGTACCAAATTATTATAATTTTCCTCTAAAAAACCGTACTTATCAAGTTTATAAAACCAACATTGTATGATTTCAATTAGAGATAAATTTAGCTCCTCAGTGATTTCAAATGTATAAACGCCATGTCCCCGTGTATCATTTCGAAAATCTCTCATCATTTTAAAACTGGAAGACAAATTAATTTTACTATCTATCTTATTTGAATTTTGAACTTTTATATCCATCAGTTGATATAATTGCGCAAACAAATAATAATCACACAATTCGTTTTCCATCATTGTTTTAAAATATTTGCATTTTTCGTAACCATATGAATTATGAAGTATTTGCTTTATTTGTTTTTTCCCCGATAAAAATTCTCTGAGTTTGATCCATGAGCCAAATGTTGCATTTGTTAGTTTATCAAGCTGTTGGTTTATTAATGTTAAAACAGAGTATTCTTGATATGATACTAAAATAATTGTATAGAAATAATTTACCATCTCAAGCATGTTTAGGAGAATTTTAAATGACTGAAAAGTATCAAGTTCATTCTGAAGATATTTGTACATTTCTAAATAACTATATTCAAATAAATTTCTATTTTTCATTTCTAATGTTTGGTTATTCTGTAGCTTTTCTTCTAGACTTCTTTTATAGAAAACTTTATTACAATATGGTACAATTTGTTGTATTACACTTTTAATAGAACTTTCTTTTATAATTTCCGCATAAAGAGGTATGTCTAATTTTTGGGGATTCCAGAAATATTCGCAACAATATGCTATATGGAAAATCGCGTCTTTTAAATGATTTCTTTGAATTTCACTCTCTTTTATATCAAAAGTCATATAACATTCTAAAGATATAATGTTTTTTTCCGCTTTATAAAAATGATGATATTCATTTTTGGATACAAGAATAATTTGTTCGTAGTATAGTTGCTTTATAAATTTGAATTCCTTTCTAAACAGATAGTGCAGAAAATGTCCTTTACCAATTTCTGTAACAACAATATACACTGCATTTCTTTCGTTTGATACTGAAAATTTTATCATTCTTCTCCAGATAACAATATTAATAGTAAAATATAATAGTTCAATAAAAGCTATTGTAACTAAAACGATCAAATTTGAAAGCCGTGAAAAAAGTGTTGTGCTTAATGCTGACCAGAATAGATATGTTGCGAGTCCCGATATGATGATATCTGTCATATCATCTTTATTTGCAAAGGCTTCCTTTATATACGGTTTGCTTTTTAGCACTATTTCAATATTTTTAAACAGCATATTGAAAGTGAAGGAGACTACGATAGCTGAGGTAATTAAGTCTTGTGCTTTTGTATTGTTTCCAAATGAATTTTCAAATCCTATTTCAATTTCATTATAATCATTTAATTGATATTCATTGAATAAAATTTCTAACCAGTTTATCCATTTGTCTATTGCAAATATAAATATAGTTATTCCTGCCATTATAGCAAAAAGAAGAAGCAGTCTGTTAGATATATATTTTTGAGTAGCATATGATAAATAGAAGAAAATTCCTAAAATTAACGATATACTACCTATATATATAGCTATTCCATTTTTATTGAATTCATAAAGTGTATCTTTGAAGTCAAAAGCCCAAAGATTTACAACAGCGGTCATACTAAATTTGTATCCAAAGTAAGATATACACATGCAAAAACTTAGAAAAAGCAATTTTCCTAAACATTTAATTAATATTTTCATATTTTCTGCCCAATCGAATAAAGATAACTGGTCTTACACAAATTCCATCAAAATTATTTTTCATTCCTTGATTACTAAATTTACCGTCTGTTGTGACAAATGATGGGTGGTCAGTCTTAATGTTGCTTTTTAACCACCAACAACCGTATGGACCTTTAGATATAGCCCCTTGTATGTGTGCATATTTAGAATTTTTGCATTGACGCATAGTTTCTAATGGCAAGAGTTTTTCGGCTGATATTCTATCTAAAATTGTAATATCTCCGTCCAGAAAAAATCTTTCTATTTCTGTGAAACAAGTTTCATAAAATTCTTCATTTAGCCAGCGAAAAATAGATGATTCATGCCAGTAAACAGGTTGATAATTTTCATTATAAGCAAGACAACAGATATTTTCATCACTGATTAACAGGAACCGGTCATCTTCTTGATATAATATTTTCCAAGATAATTGAATTATCTGATTTTCAAATTTTATTTGACCTAACGTAATATCTTTATTTTCCTTTATTGATTTCCATAAAACATCTGATTGCTGCTTGTATTTAAGTGGTTGGTAAATTTTTTCTTTATAAAGTGTTCTCAAATGTTCAAATTGCCATAATAGTATTCCAAACACGAAAAGTAATATGGATTTAGACATTAAGAATGTTTTTTTATTTTTTAGCAACGAAATATATATTTCTGCGATATCTGTTTTGTTTTTATTTTTTGTATTTGTGACTATTTCTATTTTTTCATTTTCAATTAATTTAGGTGATATGGTATGGATTGCCTTTGCTTTTCCGGTATGAATACTATTAATTGCTTTCATACCCCTTTTAACGACACTTATAGAATCTGAAATGTTTCCCTCTCCCATACTTCCGTCTTGTCCCAAAAAGGTTATTAAACCACCTGCATATCTGCCCTCCATTATTCCTAGGTTAATGCATTTTTCAATATATCCTTGTTTGGTGCATGTTAAAGAAATTCCGGCCACCGCATTTCCAATCATATTTCCAGTATTGACACAATAGAATATGTTTCCCGTATTAATATCTGCTATACCGCTCCCGTTGCCGTCCATAATATTAATGCAATACGAAATTATTCCATTATTCCAGCCTACAATGCCTCCAGCATCATTACTTATTTCTCCAAGATTGTTTGAAAAACTAATTATCCCTTCATTGTTTCCGGCAATACCGCCAGAACCAAAATTACCTGAAAAGTTATCACCTTCTAATCCATACCCCCCTTCTCCTCCACCAGATATTTTCACATTGGATTGACAACTTGTAATTATTGAATGGTTGTTTCCTATAATTCCCCCAACTGATCCTCCGTCTCCTTCAATTATGCCGGAAAATGAACAATGATCAATTTTGCTATTTACTGCAGCACCAGCAATTCCGCCAGTGCCTCTACATTCTAGACTTTGTATGCTTCCCTCTACATGTAGTTTTTCGATTTTAGCAGAGTCAATATAGTTAAAAAAACCAGTTACTTCTTCAGTACCATAGATATCAACACCGCTTATTTTATAATCATTTCCAAGAAACTCTCCCCGAAATGGTTTTTCAGAAGTACCAATTGATAAGTTGCCTTGTCCATTAGGTATAACAATATTGTTTTTAATGGATACTTTATAGTATGTTTGCTCTTTTTTATTGAATAATTGTGAAAAATTGTATAAATCTTCAAAATCCTTTATTTCAACTAAATACTGTTCGCCCTCTTCAGGTATTTCATACTCTTCTGTGAAGTTTTCATATGGTTCAACTTTAATAGGAGACAGGGATATCGAAAATGAAACCACACCTGCTATTGCTATAACTGTACCAGTATATTTTTTGAATTTACTTTTTTGCATACTATTCATTTTCTCCAAGAATTTGATACATCTAATTATATCAGAAGATGTATCAAAAGAATAGTGACGCTTTGCCAAGAAATATTAAATTTAGATGTCTCCCTCAAATTGTTCATGGAACATCAATGTGTTCTCCTACATTACAGCAATTTTCTTCTTGAAATTTTGTATTTTTACAGAAAATATGTTAGAAATTACTTGTTATTAGTAGAGCGAAAATATTAAAAAGATGATTTTGTGTGAAAAACTTTCATAGAAAGAAACGGCATAAACACTGTGTTTCGTGTAAGAGGCTTGATTTTTCAATGTTCCTGAGAGCAAGGTACATATTATGGCGATCTCGGGGCTGCACCTGTCCTTTATCGGGATTGGGATGTATAAGATGCTGCGGCGGCTTACGGGGTCTTATCCGATTGGCGG
>CATJCJ010000843.1 GCA_949738935.1 uncultured Eubacteriales bacterium
GACCAAGCGTCGGAAAGGAAGTAAAAATGAGAAACGCAATGAACATTTACAAGAGAAAAGACGGAAGATTTGAGGGTCGGATTCCTGTCGGATATGATGAGAAAGGAAAAATTAGGTACAGATATCTGTATTCAAAAAATCTGTCCGAGCTTAAAGAAAAGATGTTGATTTCATATGCTGACTTGAGTAATTCTTCACAGAATAAATGCGGTAAAACCTTTAAAGAGCTGTGCGAAGAATGGCTTGCTTCGGCGAAGCTCAGGGTCAAGCATTCCAGTTACTGCTGCTATGAAAAGCTGATCAACAAACATGTTATTCCCTATTTTGAAGATATCGGGTATGACGAACTCACCACGCCTGTTGTAAATGCTTTTGCCGAGCATAAGCTGAAATATGGCAGGTCAAACGGGTTCGGTGAATTGTCAGCAAAAACCGTTCACGATATTTTGGTGGTAATGCGCTCTGTTGCGAAATATGCGGAACGGGAATACGGTTATAGAAATCCTATGCGGAATACTTCAATGCCGAAATCCGAAACTAAGGAAGCAGAAGTTTTTAACAAAGACGAGCGTAGCAGACTTCAGAACTATCTTCAAAATAATCTCAATGAAAGCAATCTTGGAATTCTTCTCACTATGTACTCGGGACTTCGTATTGGAGAACTGTGTGCGCTGAAATGGAACGATATTGATTTTGAAAACGGTATTGTACGGGTTTCTAAAGCATTACAGCGTGTTTCCGATAAGTCGGGTAAAGGTAAAACAAAGATTGCCATTACCTCGCCAAAAAGCAAAACTTCGGTAAGGGATATTCCGATTCCAACATTTATTCTTGATATTCTGAAGCGGGAGAAAAAATCCAGCGAACTTTATATTTTATCGGGAACAAACAAGCCTATGGAGCCTCGCACTATGCAGAACCGTTTTAAGGCTGTTCTTAAAAATTGCGGCATTCGCAATGCAAATTTTCATCTGCTGCGCCACACTTATGCTACCGTGTGTATTGAAAGCGGGTTTGACGCTAAGACGGTGAGTGAGTTACTGGGTCACTCCAATGTAAATATCACGCTTAACCGTTATGTGCATTCTTCTATGGATACCAAGAGGAGATGTGTTGATAGGCTTAATCTTGTGGCGTAAGGCTGTCAGCCGTCATTCTAAAAATTGTGAGCCGCTGTTAAACCGTATTTAATAACCGATTTATTATGGTCTTGCCCGTATTTGAAGAATTTACGAATTATAAAGGCAAATACAGATATTGAAGTGTACTTGCCTTTGTCACAACAATTATTTAATGCTTCTTATTTCTCAATCGCCTTTTTCGTATTAGCATTTCTTTTCCGTGTTTTCGGAGCACATTTTTTAGACACCACCTCATCTCCCTCAAACTCAATAGGCTCCGCCGCCTGCGGAAACTTCTTAAGTATCTCCGTTTCCAGCTCCGCCCTATCTGCGTACAGCACCTTTCTCTCAGCCTGTTCCTCCACCGCATAAGCCTCTTCAAACTTAATCCCCCACTTAAAGAACAGCTTCAGTCGTGTTTTCATAGGATAACACCCCGTTTTCATAACCACAAAATGACCTTTCGGCATGGACTTAAGTTCGTCTACCGTCATCAGCGGACGCTCTATCATTTGCAGAGTACGGTTAGATCCGTCCTTGCCTGCGGTTTTTGATATTGATCCACTGAGAACTGTCTGTGTTCCAAGATTCTTGCTCATAACTTCCGCAGTTTTAGAGTTAGGAGCAAAACTGCCGAATAAAGTACACTGACAGTTGTCAACAATAATTTCTGCGCCCTCTTTGCCGTAAGTCTTTTCAAACTGTGCGAGGGACTGTATAATCGCAACGATAGATATTTTCCTTGAACGGGAAGCAGAAAACATCATCTCCAAGCCCTCTATCTTAGGCAGCGTCCCGATTTCATCGGCAAATATCATCACTCGTTTATCAAGCTGTCCGCCCTTTTCGTCTGCCACAGTAAGCATTTCTCGATAAAGCTGCTGTAAAATTAATGAAACGAGAAAATGTTTTGTCTGATCTTCCTCCGGCAAAACAAGATATATAGCGGATTTGTGATTGCAAAAGTCCTCCACATCTATCGAAGTGTCAAAACATAGAATTTGTTCAAGAGCCGTATCAAGAAAAGCGTTCAGCCTTGACATAGCGGTAGTCATAACACTCGCCATAGCCTGTTCCGAAGAATTAAGTGCCGCTCCCGAAAACCACCTTGCCTTATGTTCACTCGGCAGCTTATCCATCAACATTTTAAAACGTGATACCCCCTTAACTCCCGAAGGCGCAAGCAGATCTTGAATCAACTTAAACACACTGATTATGTGCCTCTTTTCGGGAGGACAAAATTCGGCAATCAATAAAATGACCGACGTCAGCAAGCCTTCTGCAGATTCGTAAAAGAAAGCGTTCTGTCCCATATCGGAATTATTTCCGTCAGAACTGATAATGGTTTTTGCAGTGATCTTGGCATATTTTTCGGCTTTGGCTTTATGTTCCATTTTATTGGTTAATTTATATTTGTCCATATATTTATTTACGAGATAAAGCATATTGTAACCGCTGCTTCGTGTAGGATTTCTCAAATCTATAACGGCGATTTTGTAACCGTAATATTTTTCGGCGATGGTTGCGGTATTTCTAAAGAGATCCCCTTTCGAGTCCGTAGATACGAATGACATTCCAGCCGCACAGCAATACTCAATA
>CATJCJ010000844.1 GCA_949738935.1 uncultured Eubacteriales bacterium
GATGATGAAAATCTAAATCAAAGTGAAAATTTTAATTTAGATAGTATAAATATTCTTGAAAATGACAATAATGTTATTATAAAGCAAAAAAGGAAAAAAAGATATAACTTAAAATTAAAGAAGAAAATTCTTTTTAAAGTTTTTATCTCAATTTTAGCTGCTGTTGTATTAGGTAACATTATTGGTTTTGGGATTGGCTATTCTATTCCAAAATTTGAGAATTATTTTAATTCTCAGACAGAAGAAGTTGATTTACAAAACAATTCTGACAACTCTGAAGAAGTTAGTAAAAATCAATCAAAAAATCCAATCTCAAAAGCGAGTGAATCTGTTGTCTCAATAGTCGCTGTTTCCGATAATAATGACCAATTTAATATTTTCGGAGCGTCAAGAGAATCACAGAATGCCGGCTCAGGAATAATTTTTCATCAAACAAACGGAAATGTTTATATTGTGACAAATTATCATGTTATATCAGGAGCTAAAAACGTAAATGTTTCTTTTGGCAATGATAAATTTGTTTCCGCCGCTCTTGTTGGCAAACATCAGCTTTCAGATATCGCTGTTATTTCAGTAAGCAGAGAAGCACTAAAAAATATCGGTATAAATTCAGTTAAAACAGCTTATTTTGGAAACTCAGATAAATTAAATGTTGGCGATAGTGTAATCGCCATAGGAAACGCTTTTGGAGCGGGAAATATAGCCACAAGAGGTATTGTAAGCGTTATTCAAAAAGATATTCCAATAACTCAAACTGATAATTTAAGCGTTATTCAAACAGACGCCGCGATTAATAACGGAAATGATGGCGGTGCTCTAATTAATACAAACGGTGAGGTTATTGGAATAAATACGGCAAAATATGCTTATTACGCTGTTGAGGGAGTTGGCTACAGTATTTCCTCAAACATAGCGAAACCTGTTATTGAAGAGATAATGAATAAAAGAGAAACTCCTTATCTTGGAGTTACCGTAAAATCAATTACAGAACAAGATGCGGAAGAAAGCGATTTGCCGCAAATGGGTGTTATTGTAAAAGATGTTGTTGCCGGAGGTCCCGCTTATAAAGCTGGAATAAAAGTAGGTGATATTATAACCGGTTTTAACTCAACCCCTATATTTACGCCAACTCAATTAACTGAAGCTGTCAGAAAATGCAATATAGGAGATACTGTTGAGATAGATATTGTAAGAAATGGACGAACCGGTATAACTCTTAAGGCGACAATTTTACAAGACACAAAAAATAATTTTTAATTACTTAATTTATGGTTACTAGTTTTTATTTGATATAGATACTCCTCTCCTTAGCCCAATATTTAGATATTGGGCTAAATCCCTTTTTACAAACTTTTAAAACCAAATGCGCCTTAGAGCCTGTCTAAATTTAGATTTTAGACAGGTTCTTAAAAGGTGTTTTTTTTATACTAATTATAGATATTATCTAAAATAAAAGTTTTATCAAATTTGTTATGTATAAAAAAAACAGAGTA
>CATJCJ010000845.1 GCA_949738935.1 uncultured Eubacteriales bacterium
CAGAAGAACACTAAACGAGAATGAGCCAAAACCCCGCGCGGCTGTTTCACCCTGCCCTGATTGGTTAGAGGACGAGGCAAAAGCCGAATGGGCGAGAACGGGCGAGATTTTAGCGGATATGGGGGTTTTAACGGAGGTTGACGTTACAGCTTTTGCGGGCTACTGTCAAGCCTACGCAAGATGGAAAGAGGCGGAGGAATTTTTAACACAGCACGGCTCTATTATCAGAACGCCTAACGGCTATTTACAGCAGGTACCGCAGGTTTCAATAGCACAAACAAATTTAAAAATAATGCTTAAATTCTGTGAGCAATTCGGATTAACGCCGTCGGCGAGAAGCCGTATTGTGGCAAATAAATCGGTTGAGGAAACAACCGATGAAATGGAAAAATTGCTGAGAGGTGAGAAGTGATGAAGTACAAACCAACAAAATTTATGCTGCCTACTTCCCATTACGATAAGTCAAAAGCCGATAGAGCCGTTACTTTTATACAAAATCTGAAACACACAAAAGGGCGGTGGGCAAATGTTAATTTTGAGCTTTTGCCTTGGCAGGAGCAGATAGTAAGAGATATATTCGGCGTTGTGAAAGCCGATGGAAAAAGACAGTTTTCAACGGCGTTTGTCGAAATAAGTAAGAAAAACGGGAAGAGCGAGCTTGCGGCGGCTATAGCACTTTATCTTTTATACGCCGACAACGAGGCAAGCGCTGAGGTTTATGGGGCGGCAAGCGACCGTCAGCAGGCTTCAATTGTTTTTGACGTAGCCAAAAATATGGCTGAAATGTGTCCAGCGATTATGAAAAGGTCAAAAATAATGACAGCACAAAAAAGGCTCGTAAATTACAGCAATAATGGGTTCTATCAGGTTTTGTCGGCGGAGGTCGGAACGAAACATGGGTTGAATGTGTCGGGGCTTGTCTTTGACGAGATTCATTCACAGCCCAATCGAAAATTATACGACGTTCTGACCAAAGGTTCAGGCGACGCGAGAGAACAGCCGTTATTCTTTATCATCACAACGGCGGGTACGGATAAAAACAGCATATGCTATGAGCTGCACACCAAAGCGAAAGATATAATGAGCGGCAGAAAGGCAGACCCGACTTTCTACCCTGTGATTTATGGATTGGAGGAAACCGACGACTGGACGGAC
>CATJCJ010000846.1 GCA_949738935.1 uncultured Eubacteriales bacterium
AACGATGTTAAAAAAGTAATTGAAATGCTTTCAGATAGGAGACACAAAAAAGATGAGTAATTTATACGCATTAGCGGAATACAGCCATATTTTTGAAAACTGCGCAAAATGCCTTTGCGCGATGTGCGATAATTTTTATGTTGGGTGTCGGGCGTGTCCGATCTGTTATTATCTTAAAGGAATTGCCGTGAAAAAATATTGTAGGAGTTTTTGTCCGAATGGCGTTGATTGGCAAATAAAAGAATGGTATCGGCAAGATAAAGTTATAAAGGATCCTGTTTTTAATACGGTTTTTCCTTGAAAGGCGGTTAATGTCATGCTATATTTTCAAAGTTGGAGCGGCGGCAAGGACAGCACAGTAAGCATAATACTTGAACACATTCACGGCTTGCCGCCGTCAAAAATCATAATGTCGGAAGTAATGTTTGACAAAAAGCGCAATATCAGCGGAGAGCTGCCCGAGCATATGGAGTGGGTACATAATACGGCTATTCCGTTGTTTAGATATATTTTTTAAAAAAGTTAACCAAGATCATATAGAATATGTGGGCATAGCTGCCGATGAGACGAAACGGCTTGAACGGCTTCAAGGTACAAACAAAGTATCGCTATTAAAAAGATACGGTTACACCGAACAAATGGCTTATGATCTATGCAAGGAATACGGCTTACTTTCACCGATATATAATTTTTCAAAGCGCGGCGGCTGTTGGTTCTGTCCAAGCGCTACCATTAAAGAATATGCACATATAAAATCCGAATACCCCGAATTATGGGAAGAGCTTCGTAATCTTTCATTTTCGGAGAATCTCGTATCGCAAAATTTTAAATACGGCAAAACCTTTGCCGAAGTAGACAAAGAAGTTGATATATACCTTAACAATATGGAATTTGAGAAATTACAGATTTCTTTATTTGATTGGTTAGGGAATTGCAAAACACCTAATTGCGTAAAATGATGATTTTATGTCAATCTTCGCATATGCGCGAAGCGCAACCATAAAAATGCGGATTGCATAAAATCCTCATTTTACGGCGGAATGTTCAAAAAAATTTCGGCATAAAGCGGCAGAGCCGCGACTGCCGAGGTTTTTTTGAACGTGGAGCGAACAATTGTCTATATTTCGCCCTGTTGGTGCTTAGATACGCCCCGCGCCCCCTATGATAAGCAATTTTCTATTGCTTTCTTTTACATCAACTTTGGGGCAGGGTATCACACAAAAACATCGCTCGGAGGCTCTGGGGGTGTGGGGGGCGAAGCGCCCCCACACTTTGG
>CATJCJ010000847.1 GCA_949738935.1 uncultured Eubacteriales bacterium
GATAAAAGCCAGAGAAGCCTTTAACTCCGGCAACTCTTTATTTGCGCTCCAACCAGCAATATAGCCAAAGGAATAGTCCGCCGTATCTATACCCAAATTCTGACAAACTACATAGGCCACGCTTTCCGCTTCCACCTCACGAGTCTGGCGGCTTTTATTATCCGTTTCCGCTAAAGCTTCGGGGTTATGGCATTTGGCGTGGCAGATTTCGTGAACCAATGTTTTCAATGTCTGCGTCTGGCTCATGCCCTCTTTAACCACAATCCGCTGCTCCAGATAACTGCAATAACCCTTTGTCGAACCAGACAGCTCGCTAAACTCCACCGGCATAGGCGATATATCTATCAGCTTTGCCAGCAGCTTATCAAAACCAGCAACCTCGCCGTTTAATTCGCTGACCAACTCCGGCAGCGGCTTGCCGGTAGTTTGCTGCACATCAAAAACCGTTACTATTTTGTAGTAGGTCTTTTTGACCTCCTGCACCTGCATTTCCGGCTGACCGTCTGCTCCGATAATTGGCTTTTGCGTGGCTTTGTCAAGCTTTGGGGTTTCTATTCGCTGATTATAAGGACAGGGGGCAAGTATCTTAATACCTTTTTCAAATCTCTTTACCTGCCTGCCAAATTTACGTTTCCAATCATTGTATCCGGCCACCTGACTGGCGCTTGGGCATTGCCTCATAATCAAGAAAATATTACCATAGCTGTAATTATGGAATTTGGCCATAACCGCCAGATACTCGGCATAACGTCCGCTTTGAAACAACTCGCCAATACCTTCTTCCAGTTGGTCGGTTATTTCCTTTAAGCGTTCTTCTCGTACTGAATACTCGGCCATTAGCATTTACTCCCTGCCAAGCGGCGTATCTCGCCGCTTTTCTGCCGCTTTTTTGCCCTTTATCTTCGGCTCAACTTTAAGCGTAACCAGCCCTTTGCGATTAGTCCTTAACAGAATTTCCGGATTATGAAACAACTTTTTGTATTTTTGCATTTGCCCAGGCGTTAGAGAACAAAAATCCTCCTCGCCCAAACCGCAGACAAAAAAATTGCCAAACACTCCCTCATAACCGCCGGGCATACTGCGGTTAAAGGGCAAACCATTTATAAGACCCTCATCATTGCAGACAACGCCAACCTGCTCCTCAAATGGATAGATTGCCTGAATACGTCCGCCAACAGCCTGCTGCATTTCTCGCAGACCGTTTATTTCCGCTTCATAGGGAGCAAAACCAGGTTCAACCATCAATACTTTCATTATTTATCACC
>CATJCJ010000848.1 GCA_949738935.1 uncultured Eubacteriales bacterium
CTGGCGGTTGCCGGAGTATTTAAGAAAAGTCCTAAAACAAAAAACGGGGCTTTGGAAAGCAGAGCGGGACTGAAAGGCTTGATTCGCAAGATTGTTATGCTTTTCTTTGTGGGACTTGCGCATACCCTTGATGATTTAATAGGTACAGATTATATACGTTATACAGTTATAATTGGTTTTATCTGTAATGAGATTATATCTCTTATTGAGAATGCCGGACTTATGGGCGTGCCTGTTCCAAATGTGATAAAAAGCGCTGTTGATGTGCTGAAAGGTGAGGAGGATAAAGATGAGTAAATTGGTTTGTGTTGACGCAGGTCATAGAGGAACTGATTCGGGTGCTGTTGGTAACGGAATTAAAGAAAAAGATATTACGTTAAAAGTGGCTAAAAGAGTAGGGGAGTTACTTAAAAAATGGGGATTCAGGGTTATTTATACTCGTATTGCCGATAACTATGTCAATCTTGAGGAAAGGTGTAGGATTGCGAACAATAATAACGCTGATTTGTTCGTGAGTGTACATATCAATTCGTCAGATAATGTACAGGCAAACGGAACGGAAACACTCTGTTACAGCAAAAACAGGCTTGCGGAGCTTATTCAAAAGAATCTGATGTTAAAGCTGAAACTTAAAGATAGGGGTGTTAAAGAAAGAAAAGATTTAGCCGTTTTAAATGGTACTAAAATGACGGCGGTATTATGTGAGCTTAGATTTTTGAGCAATAAAAAAGAAGCGGAATTTATTAAAAAGGATAGTTTTTTAGGTCTATCGGCTGAAGCGATTGTTATGGGAATTTGTGATTATTTTGGGATTGCGTTCAAGAGCCAAAATAAAATTGGTGAGAAGACAGGTGATATTATGAAAAAAACTATTGATGTTGTGGTGAACGGGAAAAAAGATTTTACTGAAGGTTATTTTACTGATGGAAAAAATTTGTTTACCGCTGATTTTATCAGGCGTTTGGGATTTGATGTTGGATATAATGAGAAAACTAAACAGGTTATTATTAATTCTAAATTATAGGATAAAAAATGTTGTTTGTTTTCTCAAAAATATAGTAAAAAATAAATGAGTTTATTTAAAATAAAATTTGATTTTTATTAATAAACTCATTTTGCGTTGTTTCTTCTTATGTTATTGTAATATACAA
>CATJCJ010000849.1 GCA_949738935.1 uncultured Eubacteriales bacterium
GCGCGTTAGATCGCGCTCTTTTGCCAACAACAATTGTAGCTCCCGCAACATATTGTCTTGCGCGTCAAGAGTCATAGATTCAATATAGACACGATCTTCGGGCTGTAAGCTGTCAAGGTGTACCGTTGAATATGCTCCGTGTGTTTCAGCGTTTTTATTGCCTTTTGGCGCTCCGTGTCCCACGGCGTTTTTGTTGTCCTTTTGTCCGCCGCGCTTTTTACGGTTCAATTCGATTTGCCATTTATCGGCGCTTTTCCACTTGCAAATTTGAACCTCCGAAACTTCATAGGTTGCCGCAAGCTGTTTTGTGGGGATTTTCCCGCCGCTTTTCAGCCACTCGCTTTTTGCGTTATCGCGGGCAGGGTTTCTTTTTCTTGCCACGGCGCACCTCCATTCGTTTGTTTTTCCATTTGCGCCCTTGTGATTTTAAAGGAAATGCACGCAAAAGCGAACCCCACAAATCGAAGTCCGCTTTTTGCGTGTATTTTATAGTACTTTTTTGCGCTCTTTTACGATATTATAATACCACATAAAACAGCTCATTACGGCTCATATTCAATTTGGATAATTGAAATTTTTTATTAGCTCGTTTTTATCAAAAAATCCGCTTAATTTTTCAAGTGCTATATTGCGAATCCTCTTGCATTGTGCTTCGCTGTAATTAACGCGGCTTGAAATTTGTACCCATTGATAGCCTTTAAAATAAAAATATGTAATGATATTTTTTTCAACAAGCGGTAATTTGCAAATTTCTGTCAGAATTTCCGCTTGCAGTTTTCCAAGTTGTTTGATCTCGGTGCGCAATATGTCCATTGTTTGGCTTGCGGAATCGGGAATATTCAGCGCGGCGGCTTCTGTGGGGTTTGAAATCCTGTTGGATTTTGAGGAAATGCCCTCTAAAGGATTCCCGCCGTGCAATCCGTAATATTTATCCTCGTATTCTTCCAGCACTGAACGGGCGAAAGCAATATGCCCGTCAATATCGTTGTAATATTTTAGGATTTTTATTATTTTTTCCCGTTCCATAATTTAACCTCGCTTAACGCTTCAACAATATGGTTTTAGAATATCAATTATAAAGTCTATAATTTTTGATTCCTCGCTCTCGCCCGTCATTGAAATCAACAGCCGCTTTTCCTGCAAGAATCTAATAGCGGTTGCGGCTTTTTCCGCTGTGCTTGAAAGCTCAAACATATACTTTTGCGGTAAATCGTCCGTGAAATTCGTTCCCTCTTCAAAGTCGTTCGGTGTTTCGGGGTAATCCTCTATAATCTGTGGCTCGTATGTTTTGGGCGGCTCGGTGGTTTCGGCAACTTTTTTTAATCTGTCCATACCCCCGCTAAAATTCTCAAAGTCGTTTGGTTCTGCTGTTGTGGGCAATTCGGCTTGTCGCTTCTGCTCCTTAACCTCGTTTACGGAAACGCCGCCTTTTTCTTGATACTCGGAATACGCTTGCTTTTGCTGTTCCTCACTCATTCCCGAAAGCTCGTAAGCAGCGGACGTTCCGATTTTTCCTTCCTTAAATTCTTCTTTAAATTCGGGGGTAAGGTTGTTGTCAATCGCGTTCAGCCGTGCGATCTGTGTAGGTGATGTATTAAGCGCTTCGGCTACAAGGTCACGAACGCGTCCCGGCAAATTCTCACGC
>CATJCJ010000850.1 GCA_949738935.1 uncultured Eubacteriales bacterium
GTCCGCTTGCGGCAAAAGTCGGTAAGCGAATTGTGAAGCACTTCGCAGACTTTTGAGTAAAATAGATTTTTTTACTTCTTTTTAAGTTCTTTCACTATAGTAATTGATTATTGCAAACAAGGATTTTAGTAGTTAAACGACAGAGAATGACCGGCGCTTAATCGCGGCTGTGAGTCATAAGGCATAACAGCAAGGTTTGTATATATTTATTAGTATACACCTATGATATATTGTAATTATAATACATTCCTTTCGGTGTCTATGAAAAAACATAGACCGAGGAAAATTCCACAAAAATATTAATTAACAGCATTAATATTAATTAACATCTTTGTAACTGTTTCAGACACCAAACTATAGAACGAAAGGCTATAGCGGCAAATGTGAAAACATAAGGTATGGTAATAGCTCTGAAATATGGAATTAATTCGCAGCAGACAGTCCTAAACGATTTTCGCACGGACTACGTTCATCGAGCATAAGGGTCGGATGGTTATTTTTATAATCATTAATGTGTGCTCAGGGGAGAAAGAGAGGCACGCTCTTAAAATTCAGCGGATGTTGAACCGCTTCGTGCTGTGTTTGTCATATTGTGAGAGATATGACGGATACATTCAACAAAAATTTATATTACGGTAATAAACAAATGTAAAAAAATATTTAGGAAACACCGCACAAAGAGGAAATAAAAATAATTTTGCAAAAAAATACGCTCCAAGCGGGTTTAAAAACCCGCACTTCCGCTAAATTTTTTTGCCGCTCACGCTAAAATCATTTTTATTTTTGAACTATGCGGCATTTCCTTAATTTAACGGAGGTAAAGCTAATGAGTAATTTGCGAATTTTTAATTATGGCGGAAATGATGTAAGAACAATTTTAATTGACGGCGAACCCTATTTTGTTGGTAAAGACATTGCTGGAATTTTGGGGTACATTAACTCTAGCAAAGCGGTTTCAACTCACGTTGATAAAGATGACAAGCAATTTATAATGCTTGATATAGCAGATTCCCAAAATGGGAATGTGCCTATAGGACAAAGTAAAACCGCAATTATTAATGAAAGCGGGGTTTACAGTCTTATCTTTTCAAGCAAACTCCCAACAGCGAAAAAGTTTAAGCGCTGGGTAACACGTCAATTCGTAAACATGGTGCTTACATAACCGCCTCGACAGCGGAAAAATGTAATTATCCCAATCTCAGCAAATTTAAAAGAATTTCACTGAGATTGGGACTTTTGATTTTCACCCTACCCTACCATTCATA
>CATJCJ010000851.1 GCA_949738935.1 uncultured Eubacteriales bacterium
CCCGGTGATCGCTTCCTTTGACACGGACGGGCATATCAAACCCCTGTATGTCCGGATTGACGGCCTGCCGCTGAAAGTGCATTCCTGCTGGCTCAAGCCGTCGTTTTCCGGCGTGATGGAATTTAACTGCAAAATTATCGATCATGATTGCTTAAAGCCTCTCGTGCTCTCTTTCCACCAGACAGAAGGTGTCTGGACGATCCCGAGTATCATTGCGCACGCGTCGGATGATCCTTAATGCATGCTCGGTACAGAGTGCACCGCCGAAAAAGACCTTTCCCCTATCCCTTTCCGCCCATGCACAGGAAATCCCCTAGCACGTCTTCGAGTATTTCCCTGTTTTCATGCAGGAGGGCGTACAAAATTTCATCACCAGCCTGCGTAATGGCATCAATAATCTGCTTAATTGTATATTTTTCTTCCTCTGGCCCCGACATGCGTTTTACCACTTCCATTTTCGATACATCAGAGACACCATTTTCATCCACGCATGGGAGCAAGTTGTTCCCTTCCCAGCAAAAGAAAATTCCCGTGATGGAAACATCCACTGTTTCCTGGGAGAATCCCCTCAAAGTCTTTATCGTGGTGCGCTTTACTGTTTTAAAGCAGACGTCAAATTCTCTTACTTCCCCATTGTCCAGTACAAGCCTTGTCCTGTCCCCGATATTGATAGGCGTTCCGTTTTTGTCATATAATCCTGTGTCCATATATCCTCCTTCTACTCTCCCACTTCCGCAACGGGCTTATCCTTCAGATACTGGCAGTCTAAACAATACATTCCATCCCTGCTACATTGTTCCTGTTCGTGTTCTGCTACATCCTTCAATTCTTTATCATGCCATTCGCAATAAATTGTTTCCCTCATTTCTTATATTCTCCTTTCCACTCTCTAAACAGCGCGTAACGCGCACTCTGTGCAGAGCGCTCCATCGAAAGACGCTTTATCAAACCCTTCCGGAAGCGGGCGCTCCCAGCACTCCCGGCCACATGCCGGGCAGGTTGTCCGTTTCCATTCCGGATGTTTCGGCTTTGGGATGTTTTTTACAAGCGGCATTGTCAGATAGCCGCCCCGGTCGGCTGGTTTTCCTGGTATTATATTCATATGCCCTTCCTAACCGATCTTGCAGGGCAGGTTTAAGGTGTTGCTCTGCTGCTGTGCTTCTTCCAGCTCTTCGCATTTTGCTTTGTAGAGGCCGTCCAACTCTTTGATCTGCTCTGGTGTAAGGCCAGTGTCCTCGTATGCGCCGAGCCGGTTAAAGCATC
>CATJCJ010000852.1 GCA_949738935.1 uncultured Eubacteriales bacterium
GAGAGAAATTCATCAGAATACTTGTCCTTTAAGTTCCTTTGCAGATATGACCTCATGTTCTCAATGACTTGGTTTCTTACCAAGTCGATTTTGATACAGCCGGATAATTGAAACGGCTGCACATTATTTGGCCGAACTGCATTAGGTAAATTCACATAGGCAGACAGTTTCCCACCCCAACAAGATATTTTCATGATGTCGTTTCCAGATTTATTTACAAGATTTTCCTCTGGAAGATTTATGCTCTCTAATCCTGCTACAGTGAGTTGCAGTTGAAAATTCACTCCATCTGCACCTTGCATTTTCTTTTGTCCCATCTTCACACCTCCCGCACTTTGATTTATAGGAAATAAAAAAAGAGAAGCTAGTTAAACCTCGTCTGAGGTAACTTCGCTTCTCTAAAGCACTAATCTATTTATTTGGATGGCCTTTTCTGATTTATATATATTATATCACAAACATTTTCACATGTACACCCCCAAATTAAACTTTTTTCTCTTTTTTTCAATATTTTTCCGACCATATATTTTGTTGTATTATCCCCAGATTAACCAGAATGGCTCCAGATTGATTCTAATGGATTACCCTATATTTTATATATCCTTATACCTAAAATCAATTCTGGATTATCTGGGGACCTCTGGGGATATACCCCTGATAAAACAGTATTAGAATAGTATAACGGTATTTCTCTTTTGGTAAAATCCAACCGTCAAATCAAGCCGAAAAAATATTAACTCACTTGTTCATGTGAAAAGATGGCGGTATAGAGTAAATCCTAAAAAGTCCTTTATTTGCAATACCTTGATGGACTTTTCCCATGCGAAAGAATGAAACACATTCCCACTCTTTTCATTTCTCTCTATGCTGTCAGTATTACGCAGTTTGAACAAACAAGTTTAATCCAAGAAGAATTTAATTTCAAGATGACAGAGAATATGATAAAGGAGACTACCGATATGTGTAATCTTAGTCAGGCAATAGAAGATAGAGGCAGAGAATTAGGCAAGCGTGAAGGTATCAATATTGGCATAGAACAGGGTAGAGCCGAGGCAACATTTCAAACAACACTTGCTAACATTCAAAGCCTTATAACAACATTAAGTTTGTCTGCTGAAAAAGCAATGGACGCTCTTAATATTCCACAAGAAGAACGCGGTCAGTATCTTCCTAAACTCAAACACCTTAACTAGCTTTACGCCCTGAAAAACCTTTAACAAAAGATTAACAAGCAATGTGTTTGGGTACCCAAACACA
>CATJCJ010000853.1 GCA_949738935.1 uncultured Eubacteriales bacterium
AAAACTCAGCGAAATGTAGTTTCGCACAAAAGTTTTTGTCAAACTTTTTTCAAAAAGTTTGTGGAGTTTGAGGTGAAACCTCAAGGTTTTTAATGCTTCAAGAACATTTTGGGAAGTTTGGAACCTTTTTGCGATAGAAAAATTATAAAATTTCATCGAACTCACGTTAGAGCCTGTCTACAATCTAAAAAAATCCACGATATAAAATATTTTATATCGCGGATTTTTTATATAAAATAAATGGAAAGCTCCTCTTTCCTAAAAAATTTTGTCATTAATAAATGTGATTACTATAAACACTCACTATTTACATTTCTGCTTTTGCTTAAAACCATAAATATAAATTAAAATTTATCTATGTGCCTTACCTGTAATTTGTTCTATCAAAATACGATAAACAGAAACTCTGTCTTTAACTCTATTAATATATTTCATACCACTTTCTTTAAACTCCAAACTATACTTATCCAAAAACACTTCCAACACTTTTTCTTTCATATCATCATCAACTATTTCCGCTTTTCCTAAAACTATTGCACTTTCATACTTTTCACTAAATTCTGAGGGCAAAACCTCTGTTTTACCAACCACAGTAAAACAGACACTTTTGTTCTTTTTGATATTTCTTGCTTTTTGACCCTCCTCACAGCTTCCGTGAATATATATATAATTATCCACAACCACATAGTTTATCGGAACACTATAAGGATATTCCGTTCCCATTGTCGCTAAAACCCCAAATTCTCCATTCAATAAAATTTCCATTGCTTCACTTTCAGATAATTGCCTGTCACTTCTTCTCATTTCTTTTAACATGATATCATCTCCTAACCTTTCAGATACGCTCCAGAGTATTATTAAACAGGTCTATTATATATACTAATAACCGCAAGCTTCTTAAACCCAGCGTATAGCTCAAAATTTTCTTTAAATACAATATAGAGGTATCAGTAAATATACCGATACCTCTATATAAACTAGGTAAACTAGGCTAGCAGGATTCGAACCTGCGAATGACGGAATCAGAATCCGTTGCCTTACCGCTTGGCGATAGCCCATCAAAAATATAAATAAAACAAAAAAACAGGGCTGGCAGGATTCGAACCTGCGAATGCAGGGATCAAAACCCTGTGCCTTACCGCTTGGCGACAACCCTATAAAAAGTAAGCACGAGACGGGATTCGAACCCGCGGCCCTCGCCTTGGCAAGGCGATGCTCTACCACTGAGCCACTCGTGCAAACAAATGCAGTTGGGGG
>CATJCJ010000854.1 GCA_949738935.1 uncultured Eubacteriales bacterium
CTTACCGGCTGCGGAAATGACGGAGGGGATTTTATGACCCACAAACTGGAACACGCACTGGGCGGTATGTTTGACGTGACTCATGGTGCAGGGCTTGCGGCGGTATGGTCAAGTTGGGCAAGATACGTTTGCGGGGAATGTCTGCACCGTTTTGTCCGTTATGCCAGGAATGTTATGGGGGTTACCCTGGATGGCACAGACGAAGAAGTTGCCGAGGCCGGTATTTGTGCAATGGAGGATTTTTACCGCAGTATCGGGATGCCTACAAACCTGAATGAGCTTGGAATACACCCGACGGATGCCCAAATAGAGGATATGGCAAAACGGTGCATGATTGCGGCAGGAACAGGAAAAGGCTCTGCGAAAAAACTGAATCGGGAGGATGCAGTCCGTATTTACCAAAATGCCCTGAACATGAATATTCAAGGCAGTAGACAAAATGCAGGCATAGGTTTGCGCAAAAGTGTAATCGAGTAGGGAAGGCATCTTCCCTACTCGCGCGCCGGGCACCCGCCAGCTTTGCTGGCATCTTTCTTTGGGAGCCCGTGTGCATAAAAGTAAAGCTCTGGAATGTAAAACAATCCAAAGCAAAATCATACGTACAGCATAAATACTATATCCTGCGATTAACAATCTTCTTTCATCCAGACTATACTGTCGGCTTCGGAGTTTCACCGAATCTTGACCTGTCAAAAATATTGACGCGGGCGCGTGGGCTGTACCACCGGTAGGGAATTGTACCCTGCCCTGAAGATTTTATTTAATTTACAGGACAAGTATATACGCCGGTGTGTTCTTTTTCAAGAAATTCTTTAACACCAAGCAGCAAAAAAGGCACGGAAATCAATTTTCAGTTTCCACCCACCCTCCTGCTGCGGTTTGGCGCTGCCTGTGTCCTGCAACATCTGACTGCAAAAACGGGCGATATACTTGACATCACATGCATATCCATATAGAATAAAGTAATATTTAAGAAACGATACGGAGAACGGGCAAAACCATGATTGAAGTGTCCCATATTAAGAAAAAATACGGTAAAAAGCAAATATTAACGGACATCAGCTTCCAGGTGGAATGCGGAGAGTGCGTGGCGGTGGTCGGGAAGAACGGCTGCGGGAAATCCACGCTGCTGCAGATTATGGCGGGAATCCTTAGGGCGGATGGGGGAAGCATCCGTTATTTCGGGCAGGATACCGGAAAGGATAAGAAGGCGTTCCGGAAATACTGCGGTTATGTCCCGCAGGATAATCCGCTGATGGAAGAACTGACGGTAAAGGATAACCTGAAATTATGGGGAGCGGGGAAAAACACTTCCTGTGAAGAAGTCATACGGCAGTTTCAATTGGGGGAAATCTTGTCCATGCCGGTGGAAAAACTGTCCGGCGGAATGAAACGCCGGTTGAGTATAGCATGTGCGCTGTTGGAGTGGCCGCCCATTCTGCTTTTGGACGAGCCGACCACGGCGCTTGATATTTATTATCAGGAAAATGTGCGTCAGTGGATGAGGCAGTACCGGAAGATGAACGGCATTATTGTCATGACCACTCATGAGGAAAAAGAGATTTTGGAGGCAGACCGCTGTTTGGTGATGCATGAGGGGAAGATGCTGGAATTGGACGGGGATGCCATTGATATGGGGAAAATCAGGGGATATATTGCCGGCGCCTGAATCGGCGGTTCTTGGGGAAAAGAAGGGAAAGATGAGAGGGAAAGCGGATGAGTGAAAATTTTGACCCGGTTACGGGGGAAGCGGGAAACCGGATGCCGGAAGAAAAGACCGGCGGCGATGCGGCAGCACCTGAACCGGAAGCAGGGCAGGCATTTACGGGAACGGAGCCGGAAGCGGGGCAGGCATTTACGGATGCGGAACCGGCAGGCGTGTTTACGGCGCAGGGACAGTGGGGAAACGGCGCGGTACAGGAGCCGCAGGCGTCATTTCCGTATTTTGACCCGGCAACCGGCATGGCGGCAGGAATGGGGGATGCTCCCTCCGTCAACTTTATGGAGCCGCCAAAACCGCCGGAGAAGAAGAACCGGAACGCCCTATGGATTACGCTGTGTGTGGCAGCGGCAGTCCTTTTGGCGGTGGTTTCGGCAGCGTTTATGGCAAAGAGCGGGATATTCATGGGCAATTCCGGAAAGGTTTTAAGCGCCATGACCAATACGTTTTCCTATCGGTCGCGTTTGGCGGAAGATGTAGCGCCGGTGGCGCTGATTATGGCGAGGGAGGATTATACGGTTGGTTTGGAAGTGGAAATGCCGGAGGAAGATATGACGATGGAAATGGAATTCCGCTCTTTACCGTCGGAAAAGCAGATGGCGTTTAGTTTTGATATGTCTTTTTTCCCGACCATCCATATGATTGCTTCCGTGACGCCGGAGAAGGTGGGCGTACATATCC
>CATJCJ010000855.1 GCA_949738935.1 uncultured Eubacteriales bacterium
TGATTACATCAACGAAAGAGTAAAAACTCTGCACAACAAAAAAATCTCTCTTGAAGAAAAATTGCAGACCAAAAGCAGAAAACAAAAACAGATTGATACTAAACCGCTTGAAAAGCCTATGAATTGCTGGAAAGAATTGACTGTTGATGAAAAGCACGATATTGCTATTACAATGATTGATGTTGTCTATGTTTCAGACGAGAACGGTATTGATATTAAATTCAGTATATAACCATAGTTACAGTGCGCTGACGGGCGTATCAAATAGTAATTTTTTTATCATAGAAAAATATAAATAAAACTGATGATATTCTCCTTCTGTCAATTGAGCATTTGATAAAATAGTATTAATTTCTGAGTATAAAATAATCCTCTTTTCTCTTGACGTTTTTAGTATTTGAGCTGCTTGTATACAGTAAAAATATAAAGAACGAAAATCGTGTAAAACGGCGCTTCTTCTAATACCAGTTTCATTACATGTATTGGCTAAATCTATTTTATTTTGAACAATATAACAGTTTGTCAATGGAAAATATTGATTTTTAGCATTGAAAAAAATTATAAAATCTTGAATCATTTCCTTGTATTTTTCCAATTCTATCACTTTAGTAGAAGTATCATGAGACGAAATTTTAATATTATCTGAGGTGTTAAAAATATATTGTAATCCATTAAATGTATAGGGCATTTGAATAAATGGCAGACAAACATTTTTCATATGTGTATCTTCAAAAAATGCGTAATTTAATGTGAGCTGCCTTAAATCTATATTCTCTATGATGTTTTTTCGAAAACGGCATAATTCAAAATTCGATGATGAGATTTTCGTATTTCTTAATATTCCTGAATAAAATTCTGTTCCCAAAAAAGAGCATCCATATATTGCGCTATCTTGGATAGCACAATATGTAAAAGTACTATTTGCAAAATTGCTTCCTTTAAAGGAACAATTCTGAAATATATCTTTTGTAAAACTACAATATTGCATAGAAACATTATCAATTTTAGAATGATAAAAATCATTATCTCTAAAAATAGTCCCATTTCCACTTACGTTAGTAAGATCACATTCGTTCCAAACTTCAGATTCAAATTTTGCCTGATAAAAAATTGTACCTTTTAAGTCTTTCGGCATTTCATCTGCACCTTGACCAGAATTCAATTGACCACGAATATTAAAATCCCTAAAAATATGTTTATAAATATTTGATTCAGCATCATTAATTCTTGTTGGTGAAAATTCTTCAAACA
>CATJCJ010000856.1 GCA_949738935.1 uncultured Eubacteriales bacterium
ATACTCAATTCCTTTTCTTTGAAGCTCAGATATAAGCCCGTTAAGCTCCAAATCATCCGCTATGTATTGAGTAACATCAAATTTGGTCTCTGTATTTCCACCTTGTGAAGAATATTTATATTCCACACAATACCTATTAATCATTACTTTTCCATTTTGTACATAATATTTTTTCATAAAATAAATTCCTCCTTAAATTTCTATTTCTGTAGCGGTATATCCGTCAGCCACATTACAAGTCTCAATTGTATCGCATATTTCCCAGCCCTTTCCAAAGAACTGAACATCAATCTCGCCTTCAGCGTCAGCCCTTCCGCCTTCGACATAAAAATCAATATATTGGTCGTCAGCCCCATATTTAGTAACAATTCTAAGTTTTGTAACAGATGTATCAAAACTTGATTTTGACAATATATTTAGCTTATATTGATTGTTGGTGTTAGCTGTATGCTGCTGAGACGCCGCCAGTGTAAGAGAAATTGAAGCTCCAATCGAACTGACACTCAAAGTGAAAACACCGTTAGCGGCACTATTTTTACTATGCGCCAATCTGTGCCAACTACCTAAATTAACAGTAAAAGATTTTATTTTTCTGTTTACCTCCGATGTATTTCCGCCGTCATTTATCTTTCGCCAGTTAACTTTAACTCCGTCACTTTCGGCGGAATAATAATATATCTCATGGTCGTTTGTGTTATTGCCAAAAGCCAAAGCGTATCTGTAATTTTCGGTGGCAGCTCCCTTTATACAAAATATCTGAGCGTAAGCCACGGGAACGTCTGATACATACGCTGAGTTATTTTTAACGTTTCTGAAACATAAAGATGTGTTCTTTGGCATAGCGTCAAACACCTCCGACATAGTCTTAGCTCCCGTAAAACCCAAATCCGCTATACTCTCGTAAAACGACATACCACCCACGGGTTTATTATTTGTCATATTAAAATCTGTATTTAAAATTCCCAAATTCTTTAAGGCGCCTATTTCCGTTGCCGCTCCTGTTCCGCCTTTTGAGACCGCCAAAGTACCGCTGATAGTGGAATGTGTATGTCTTTTCTCAGCGAAATCAGAGGCGTGCATTCCGTCTACCGTGTCAGCGTTTCCGCCGTTCGCTGGTAAACTTGCCGGAAAATCTGTTATCTGATTTTTTGTGTGAGTATGAGATATCTCAGCGAAATCAGAGGCGTGTTTTCCATCTACCGTATCAGCGTTTCCACCGTCATTTATTTTTTTCCACTCACTCCAA
>CATJCJ010000857.1 GCA_949738935.1 uncultured Eubacteriales bacterium
CTCCATTTCACCGCCTCAATCAAAGCGCTCTGTCCCGTACTTTTACTCCCTAAAGTCTTTATAACATTTTCGTCAATGGTGTCTTTTGCAACAATATGATGAATTATAACCGTGTTTTCCTGTCCCTGACGATATAGTCTTGCGTTCAGCTGCTGATATAACTCTAAACTCCACGTAAGAGAAAACCATATAATTGTACTGCCGCCTTGCTGTAGGTTCAAACCGTGTCCCGCTGAGGCGGGGTGAATTAAAGCTACAGGCATTTCACCGTTATTCCACTTATCAATATCGGTGGCTGTGTTTATTTCCTCCGCCTGAAAGCGTTTTTTAATCCGCTCCTTATCGTGCTTGTACCAGTACGCCACAAGTACAGGCTTGCCGTTTGCCGCCTCGATTAAATCCTCCAAAGCGTCAAGTTTTTTATCATGTATCTCAATAACCGCTTTTTCCTCGTCATACACAGCGCCGTTCGCCATTTGCAGAAGTTTATTTGAAAGGGCAACGGCATTAATAGCGTCAAGTTCTTTTCCGTCAAGGCTTAGAACCATATCAGATTTAAACTTGTTATAGATTTCCTTTTCTCTGCCGTTCATCTCAACCTCAACACTGTTCATAATCAGCTCAGGCATTTTAATATTATCAGTCGCTTTCATAGAAACGCATATATCCGAAATCAGCTCATATATTTTTTCCTCCGCTCCGGCTCTTGGCTTATAAGAAAAGATAACCTGCTGATTTCTTTTATCGGGGGTGAAAAACCTCTCACGAAAACCGCCGATATATCTTCCGAACCTCTGACCCATATCAAGCAGATAAATTTCAGACCACAAGTCCATAAGAGAATTGGGGGCGGGAGTACCTGTTAAGCCGATTATTCTTTTTAGCTTGGGTCTTACTTTTTTCAAAGCCTTAAACCTTACGGCTTTATTGGATTTAAAACTTGACAGTTCATCAATCACGACTGTATCAAAATCCCATTTATGATTTTCGACAAGCCACAGCACATTTTCACGATTGATAATATACAGCAGAGCCTTTTTTTCTAAAGCCTTTTCTCTCTGTTCTCTGCTGCCAATAACGATGGAATAACTTATGTCTTTTAAATGCTCCCATTTTTTAATCTCGTTTTTCCAAGTAGACTCCGCCACACGCTTTGGAGCGATAACAAGAACTTTTGAAATTTCAAAATAATCATACGCCAGCTCATTTAACGCTGTCAGAGTTATGACGCTTTTCCCGCACCCCATATCAAGAAATAATCCCGCCGCCGAATGGTCAATTAAAAACTGTGACGCATAACTCTGATAGTTATGTGGATTGTATTTCATCAAGGACACCCCCAATCATCTCTTTATCGTCTATCACATAAACCTTAAAGCCTAATTTTTTAAGCAGCTCAATTCTTTTTACCTGTATCGGTCTTGGCTTTCTGCCTTTGTCTTTAAGCTCTACAAAAGCAATCACACCGCCCTTAAAAAGCAGAATGCGGTCAGGCACACCAACAATCCCCGGCGATACAAACTTCCAGCATAGCCCTCCGCGCTTTTTTACCTCACTGACTAATTTTTGTTCAACCGCTCTTTCAGACATGATATTTCTCCCATATTTTTTTAGGCAGATACCAAAGCCACATATCTTCTCCGTTTTCAGAGCTGACTTGTACGGTTTTCACACCAAGTTTATATTTTTCCGTTTTAATATCAGCTTTTTTCATTCCTTGCTGTTTTGCTATCTCATACACCTTTTTTATATCTACAAAATCGTCTTTTAAAATTTCCTCTAAAATCATACAAAAACCTCCTATTGACAACTTTATTGACAACCTCCGTTTTTTTCCTATACGCGTGATATAACGTGATGTGGGTATTCTACTCTTATTTTATATATCTCTATAGGATAATTCTTGTCACTTGTCAAGTAATGCTTATTTTTTCCCTAATGCAAGCGGGTTCAAAAGATTGACAACCCTATTGACAACCTTGTTGACAACTTTTCGCTTGTCAATTTTTCAACATTGACAACTTTAGCTTGTCAATAAGGTTGTCAATAATATCAGCTACCGCTTATATGACCTTTGCAGTCCATAAATTTTAAATAATTTTCTATCAGATTTCTCCCAGCCTTCAATCTTTTTCATAATAGCCGAAATAGCATAGGAGTCTGTAGACTTCATAACAGATGCCTCTCTTCCAAAACACTCGCACCATATTTCCATATTGCATACAATGGTTCTCTTAAGCGTACCTGTGTGACTATCGCCGCCAAACTCTGAACCGTTTAAATAATTGCGGCGGTCGTACAAAGACATATCACCCCAGTTATCAGGCAGAAGCGTGTCAAGATAAGCACGAACCAAGCCCTCACGCTCATCCGATTCCATAGCGTTGGCTTGTTCGGAAACAGCGAGTTTTACATCCTCGCCCTCAAGATACAGCTTTTCACCTTTTTTGTATAAAACAAGAGTTTCAGCCCATATTTGCTTAACTTCCTCATCTGTTATCTGCCAAGACTTC
>CATJCJ010000858.1 GCA_949738935.1 uncultured Eubacteriales bacterium
AAATATTTCTTTAAGCCTTTTGTCACGCACTTTGTTGTTATCTTTATCTTTAAAAGTTATATATTTTCGGCTGTCTTTCCATTCGGTTTTTATGCCTTTCTGTAAAAGAATATTTATAAATTCCTCAACAGATTTCGCTGTTTGTTTTGCCGAATTTATAGCAAGCATAATATTAAGAAGCCAGCTTTCATATTTGCCCGAAATTGCCTTTTCAAGTGTTTTATATTCGTTGATATTAAACGATGTTATTTCTGTATTTTTCTCGCATATTGATTTATTATATTTCAATAAAATCTTATCTGATAAGTCTTTAAAATCCTGTAATTCTTTTTTTGAATAACAAAATTTTTTACCGTTTTCAAAGCTGACAGAATTAACAATTATATGTGTGTGAATATGGTTTTTATCTTTATGTGTCGTATAGCAAACCTCGTATCCTTTAAATTTATTCCAGCTTTCAATAAGCTCTGCCGCAATCTTATGCGCCTCATCAGGAAAAATATTTTCGTTTGGAGAAAAACTTTGAACAAAATGTTTATATTGCCTGCCGCCTGTTTTATTCCAGGCCTTTTTTGTCGCTTTCATTTCATCAAGTGCGCTTATTCCTCGGCAGTTATAACCGCTGATAAGTTTTTCATCTGTTTTCTCTTTTTTGGTAATATAGTTTATAGCGTTTGCTATGCTTGCTCTTGAATTAATCGCTTTTATTACTGCCAATTTTTCATCAACTCCGAAATTTGTTTATAGATTAAATTCAAATATGGCGAGCAGTTTTGAATTTCATAACTGTTTACTTTTCTTGTAATTTGATTAAGATTGTTCCCAATAGATTTTAACTCTTTTACGATTTCAACACCCTTTTCTTTAACGATTATTTCTTTATCAGAAACGCATTTCATTAAAAATTCTCTCTGCTTTAATCTTGATTTTTTAATTTTATTTTTGATGAAATTCAGTTCCTGTTCTGTAAGTCTGATTGAAATAATTTTATCTCTTTTTCTGTTTGCCATTTAATCAACTCCTAAAAATTTTACTTCAATTTTTGTGGGTTATTTTGCCGCCGTAGGCGGCTTAAAAAGGGGTTCAAAGGGGAAGAAATCCCCTTGCAAGCGTCTAAATGGTTATACCATTTAGGGAGCTTGCCTAAATAACCGCCGATAAAATTTCACTAATATTTATAAACTGCAAATGTAGTCAATAGGATAGCCTAATTAAAAATTTCAAGGCGGGTATTTAGTGAAAATA
>CATJCJ010000859.1 GCA_949738935.1 uncultured Eubacteriales bacterium
CGCTTATGGTGGAGATCATTATGGTATTTACTCCATAGATGGTAATTTCGGATATTTGAGAAATGGTCTGATAGAAATAAAAGGTGATTTTTATCAAGGTGGAAGTTCACGTTCTTTTGATTCTATTGGTAATCATGTTACTTTATTAAGCGGCAAAAATAAGCAAAAAGTAAAATTTGAAAGCTGTTATAATGATGATAAAGGAAATATGAGTGGCGATTCACATTTTAATATCTTCATCATCAATAAACCACAAAAAAGCGGCTACAGTTTCACTCCAGCAAAATGCTGGAACTACCTTGAATACCGCACTGACATAAATATTCATTTAGGCAAATCAGGCGGATACGCACCGACAGGAAACTACTCGCAGACATTTTCAGATTTAGATATTGCGGCGCCTGGGGTATCTCTTGCCTTTGGAAGAACATACAATTCTTCTGACGAAACAGGAGATAAACTTATGGGCAAAGGCTGGAGATTTTCGTATTCATCAAGAATTGAAACAGGAGAAGATTACGCAACAGTAACAATGCCAAACGGTAGCACAAGAAATTTCACTTTTGACGGAAATGTATATAAAGCGACCGACAGTTTATATAAACTTGAAAACAATGGAAACGGCTTTACAATGAGCGCAAATGACGGAAGTAAAATTCTGTTCAATGAAAACGGATATATGACGGCTATTTCAGATAAGTATGGCAATACTGTTTCTATTAACGTTGATTCAAAAGGTATAATTTCTTCCCTTACAGACCAGGCAGGAAATACATATACTGTTGAATACAGCGGAGGACTTATTTCAAAAATTACGGACAATCTTTCGGGCAGAAGTGTACAGTATTTATATAAAAACGGACAGCTTACAGAATTTGTTGACACAGCAGGGTGCAGTTCGTATTATCTTTATGACGAAAGCGGTAAACTTTCCGAAATACAAAATTCTGACCGCAAAGCTGTTCAGAAAACAGAATATATAACAGACAGTGAAAGTGATTACAACGGAAGAATATCGTCTATAACCGATGTTTACGGAAACACTTCCGTTTATGAATACGACTTGTCAGGAAGAAAAACAACAATAACCGACAGTAACGGAAGAAAAACAGTACAAAGATATGATGTGAATTATAATATTACGTCAACAACAGACCCCGAAGGCGGCGTTGAAACAAAAACATATTATTCAACGACCGAAATACCGAGAGCTGCGGGAGAAATAAAATCTATGACAGACCGTAACGGCGCTACTGTTTCATATGAACTTGACGGAAACGGGAATATTATAAAAACGACTTTCCCTGACGGAGGGACAGAAACTTTTCAGTACAACGACAAAAACAATGTTACAAAGGAAATTGACAAAGAAGGTCGGGCAACATTTTATGTTTATGACGAGAGCGGAATTCGTGTTCAGAAAGTTGTAAAGGATATTAATGGAATTTCAAGCTATAACGGAAATGACAATGATTACGCTGTTACATCATATGAGTATTATCCAAGCGGAGCATACAAAGCCAACGGACTCAAAAAGAAAGAAGTATCTCCGCTCGGAACAATTACAGAGTATGATTACTTTGATAATGGACTGATTAAATCAGTTAAAATTTTCAGAAGCGGCGTAAACAGTGTAAAAACCTACGCATATAATGACCAAAGACTTGCTTCAGCGATAACCGATTCAAACGGCAATGTTACTGAATATAAGTATGACAGTCGTGACAATAAAATAAAGGAAATAAGGAACAACGGCAAAAGCACAGCGGAATATATATATAATAAAAAAGGTGAGCTTACGGAAGAAATTTTGCCTAATGGCAGTTCCGTTAAATATACCTACAATGAATGTTTTCTTCCTGTGTCAAAAACAGACGCAAGAGGAAATACTACAATATTCACTTATGATATTTACGGAAATAAAATTACCGAAATGCAGCCTAACAAAGCGGTTTATAAGTATGATTACGATAAACTCAACAGAGTAATAAGAAAATCCCTTGACGGAACAGTGCTTGAAGAAACGAAATATAATATTCTTTCAAACGGAAATACGGAAATAGTGAAAACAGTATACGCTGACAAAAGTACGCCGCAGGTGACTACTCAAAGATTTGACTATGCGGGAAGACTTACAAAACAGGTTAATTCCGATGGAACAGAGATTACAAATACTTATGACAAGACGGGACTTAAAACATCTTCAAGCGACCATAACGGCAATATCGCTTATTACACATATAACAAACAAGGTTTGCTTGCTGAAAAGAAAATACCTTTTGAGGTTTATAACGGAAAAATGACTTATCAGATTTCAAAGTATACTTACGACAAGCAGGGTAATGTACTTACGGAGCTTTGTTCCGCAAATAAAGTCGGTGAAGAGGAATTATATACAAAGAAAGAATATGAATATGACGGACTTAACAGACTTGTTAAAGCTGTAAACTATGATAACAGCGACACTCCTGTTATTTCCCAGTATTATTATGACGGTTGCGGAAATATGGTGAGAAAGTATACAGGTCTTAACAAACCGCTTACCGTAAATGGACTTGACAGTATAGTTGAAAATGGCGATAACGAGTATTCTGTTGATAAATATGAATATGATTATATGGGAAATATGACAAAGCATATTGACCCAGTAGGATATACCGAAAGTTATTCTTATACGCCTGATGGTCTTGTTCAGACTTATACTGATAAAAATGGTAATACTATATCCTTTGAGTATGATGAAAATGGAAATATGAAAGCGGAAAAATCTTCTGATTTCAGTTACTCTTTCCTTTCAGATATTATGAATAACCGTAAGTTTGCGACAGGTGGTACTTATACTCTTAATTATATTTTTGATAAACAGCAGAGAGTTGTTGAGGAAACGGACGGAAACGGCGTTGTTAAAAAGTACAGTTATGATAACCTTGGCAATATGCTTTCAAGAAGTATTGTTAAAAATGATGTGTATGCGATAAACGAAACATTCACATATGATTCAATGAACAGAATAAAAACCGTCAGCGACAGCGGTAAATTAAAAGCGACCTATGAATATGATAAAAATGGCAATATCATAAAAATGACGTATGGAAACGGCGTTGTTTCGGAGTACACATATAATGCCGGAAATTATGTTAAAACCATTAAGGTTACATCGGCTGACGGAACGGCATTGAAGAGTATTGACTATGACTATTATACTAACTCAAATGTATACAGTGACGGAAGGATATATGAGTATGACGGACTTGGAAGAATTAAAACCGTTTCAGATGATGTCATAACAAAATATGATTATGATGATTACAGCAATATTTCATCTGTAACAGGAGGAGATGTGACAACAGCGTATTCATATGATAAAAATAACAGAATGATTTCTGTTTCAGAAAATGATGTTTTAAGTCAATATTCATATGATAAAAACGGAAATATGATTTCTGTTTCCAAAAACGGCGCTACAGTCAATTACACATATAATACGCTTAATAACCTTGTAAGTGTTAATGACGGAGGAAATATATATTCCTATAAATATGATTACGACAATATGCGTATTGAGAAAAATATAAACGGAAATGTGACAAGGCATATATGGAGCAGTGATAATATACTTGCTGAAACTGATGACAAAGGAAATATAACGGCTTCTTATAACTTTGGTATTGGAAGAATAGGTTATGGCGATAATTATTATATAAGCAACGCAAAGGGTGATGTTATTTCTGTCATAAATTCAGATGGAACAGTAAAAGAATATAAGTATGATGTATTTGGCAAAGAAACTGCGACGGATAAAAGCGATGTTAATCCATTCAGATATTGTGGAGAATATTATGATAATGAAACAGACAACATTTATCTCAGAGCAAGATATTATAACCCTGAAATAAGAAGATTTATTTCGGAAGATAAAAACAGCGGAGATAACAGGCTTTCTGTTACATTGAATAAGTACACCTACTGCAATAACAATCCTGTTACTTATGTTGATTTCAGCGGAAATGAAGCTGAAAAGGCAACAATGGGCGGACTTATTTACGAAGAACTAAACGCTTTTGGACAAGATATGATTGATAACAAAATAGACGCTTATGTAACGGGAGAAGCTGAAGAAACAGACAGGACTAAAAAAATTATAAGCGGAGGTAAAACTGTATTAAAAACAGGGGTAAGCTATGGATTTTCAATTATTGAGAGCGACTCAAAAGATATAATAAATCCTTCAATAGCAGTAAAACCCTTTGTATCCGAGACTTACAGTATAATAACAAGTATGTTTACAGGCGAGGAAATAGACCCTATAAAGAGTTTGGTAAAAATAGGGAAAGGAACTATAAAAGGCGCTGCTTCGGCTGTAGGCGGAAAAGCGGCAGGAACAGCTGTTGGAATAGTTCTTGATGTAGTGATAAATGATATGGAGGATAACAGGGAAATAAAACTGCTTGCGGGCGGACTAAAAAAAGCTGTGGAATATAGATACGCTAAAAAAGAAGCCGCAAGAGAATATTGGCTTAATACTTATGTTGACCCTAATTATGAAAAAACAGGGTATAATAACGTCGCTTGTGGCTGGGCTGATATAATGCAGATGGGTGATTGGCTTGCGGATACTGCAAAGAATAATAGCGGTATCAGCTACAATAATTGGATTGAGCAGAATGGAAGAAGAAAGTTCAATAATAAGTATTAGTGTGTAAATTTGTTGAATTCAAGAAAGGTTTATTATAAGGATAATATTATATAATAAACCTTTCTTAGTTTTAGAATAATTAATATATGAGGAAAATTATGAACAAGATAGATAAAGATTTATTTGCAAAAGCATATAAAAAACTTAAGTCAAATATATATTTTGATAAAACACAGCTTATTTTACGTAATAAGCTTGTTGAATTTGAAAATAATTGTAGTAATTTAGATGAATATTTTGAAGACTTATGTAGTAAGTTCGTCATTACAGAAAAGTATGAGGATTTAAAAGAAAACATATTAAATTCTATTAAATTTTTTGCTTTCCCTAAAAAAATTAAAAATAAGAATTCTGAAAAAGATGAAAAAGATATTATTATAGCAAATTATTATTCTGAAGATATTGAAATAGGTGAAATTCAATATTTTATAGATTTGGGAATAGAAGGACATATTTTAGGCGTTTTATGGCTTATGCTTATTGGATATAGGATTGATAAAGAAATATATAAATACTCCTATGGAAATCGAATAAGAAAAAATTTATACAATGAATTTAGCGATAAACCAACATTTTCTCCTTATCTTTTTGAACCATACTTTGCTCAATATGAAAGCTGGAGAGATACCGCAATGGATAAAGCGTTAGAACAGCTTAAATCTAATAATGATATAGTAATAATTACTATGGATTTTAAAAGATATTATTACTCTTTGAACATAAATGAAGAAATTTTTGACCAATTATATAAAGAATCGAAGGTTGAGACAGAAGAAAATATCGATCCAATTTTATTTAACCGTTTAAATGAAGTTATATTTTTGATTATTGAAGAATATTCGTCTTTATTTAAAAATGGAGAGTTTGAAAATCGTAATATATTACCTATAGGTTTTCTTCCATCGCAAGTAATAGCAAACTGGTGTTTAAAAAATTTTGATAAAGCAGTTATTGATGGTTGGAACCCAATTTATTTCGGAAGATATGTTGATGATATACTTATAGTTGATAAAATTGAACATAATAGCAGCATTTTTAATAATGCAAAAGATTGTTCATTAAATAAAAATGATGTAATAAAATTTTTGATGAAACAGTGTTCCAAGTGGAATGGTTTTGATTTAAACGAATGCGAAGAAAAAAGCAAATACACGCTTATCATTGAAGAAGGTGATAATTTTGTAATTAATAAAAAGTATAATCCTATTCCCGATGACAATTCAAAGATAATGCTGCAAAGCAATAAGCTTAAAGTGTTTTATTTTAAAAGCAAAGATACATATGCATTAATTGAATGTTTTAAGGAACAAATATCAAAAAATAAAAGTGAATTTAGACATATGCCTGAAGATGAAGCTGTTTTTCAAAAAGATGATTACAGTGAAATATATGCTCTAAAAAATAGCGATACTTTAAATAAATTCAGAGGAATTGAAGGTATTTACATAGATAAATATGAATTATCTAAACTTTTGGGGAAATATTTACGAATAGGCGGAATGATAGATGATATTAAAGAATCAAAGTTTGAGAGAAATATAATTAAAATTTTTAACGTACATACAATTATTGAAAACTATTCTCTTTGGGAAAAAGTAATTGAAATTTTTGTTATAAATGAGAGATTTGAATCTGTTAAATTACTTATAGATAATATTATCTCTGCTATTGATATAATAAAATTTGATAATTCTAAAATATTATCTAACGTTAAAAAAACTTTAATTTTGTATTTATATTCTGCAATTTGCCGATCATTTTCTTTAGTATGGAAAGAAAAATGTACAAAAACCATTAAAGCTATTTATGAAAATGAAGATTTTTCAAACAATAATTTACAGATTGATTCTTTAAGTGCTATTAGAAATATGTGTATAGGATATTTAAAAACAAGAATGATTGATAAATCTGTTATGCCAATTATTGTTGATATGCTGCTTGATTCTAAATTTTGGAATAACGAAAATAATGTTAATTTAACAAAATTTTATGATGTTTTACCTATTGTTTCTGAAAATTGGACAAATTCTTATAAATATTATCCATTTTTGGTTACAATGTATGATTTTTCAATGATAAGCTGTATAAAAGAATTTAATTCTGAAAAGCCTTTTTCTGAACCAGATGAAATATACAGTTCACAAAATGAAAATTATGTAAAATGTAATTATGATGTTTTTGTAAATGATTATCCGGAGCCTATAAAAGTTGCTCATACAAATTTGGGAGAAAATGTTTATCAAATATCCGTAGGAAAAACACATAAGGATAGGTTAAAAATTGCTATTGCGAATGTAAGATTATATCATAAAAACTTTGAATTATTAGTAAAAGACTCTCCTAATAGAAGTTATAAAAGATATAATGATATTTCACGTTTAGTAAATCATGCGATTGATGAAAATGCTGATATGCTAATAATGCCGGAATCATTTATTCCATATGAATGGCTGTCAACTTTGGCACGAACATGCGCGAAAAATAACTTGGCTATTATAACGGGAGTTGAACATGTTAAGTTTAATTTAAATAAAAATAACAATATATCAGAAAATAAAGTATTTAATTTAACAGCTGTTATTTTACCATACAAGGAAGAAAATTATAAATGTTCTTATATATATTTTCATTTAAAACGTCACTATGCCCCTCTTGAGAAAAGTGAAATAGCAGGATATAGGATGACAGCTGTTGAGGGTAATACATTTGAACTTTATAAATGGAATGACTGTTATTTTCCAATTTATTGCTGTTATGAACTTGCGTCAATAAATGATAGAGCTTTATTTCAGTCGTATGCTGATTTTTTGATTGCAATTGAATGGAATAGAGATATTAATTATTACAGTAATATATTAGAATCTTTAAGCAGAGATTTACATTGTTATTGCGTACAAGTAAATTCATCAGACTATGGGGACAGCAGGATTACCAAGCCATCAAAAACAGAAGAAAAAGATATAATACGAACGAAAGGCGGCGAAAACAGCACTATATTGACTGGTGAAATAGATATAAAGCATTTAAGGGAATTTCAATTTAAGGAATATGAATTACAAATAAAAGA
>CATJCJ010000860.1 GCA_949738935.1 uncultured Eubacteriales bacterium
ATGATCTCGCCTTCATCGGGGTCCAGGGCATGAACCGAAAACTCGTTGATGCTGATATCCATCCCGAGTCCGTTCCCCGGCACCGGCACCCCCTCTGCGCCCGCCTCCGGGACCTCGCCGCCCATATCGTTTCGATACTCAATGACAAAGGACGTGGTGGTTCCGACGGTGATGGGGAGGGTAGACGTTGCCCTGGCGATGGGTTTAATCAGGTCGGTCAAATCCATCAGATTTGTGCCCTCCGCCGGTCGGCCTCCGCCAATCATAACGCGGGTGATTTTAAGCTGCTCCGAGGACAGCAGCTTTGCAAGCAGGGCGTTTCCCTGCCTGGTAATGCAAAATCCATAGGGCGTACTCATTTATGCATTTTCCTCCTTTATTCTGCTGGCGGCAACGTTACTGTAGAGATAACGTTCAGCCCGCCAGCCGTTTTTGCTTCTGTATGGAAATCATGGGACATCCGCCATTCCGGGAGCCGGGTAATGCTGATCCGGCCGACGGCGGCGGCGAAAGCAACCGTACCGTTTCGGAAGTCATACTCCATGTGCCATTGCGGAAGCCTAGTGGTTCCGATCCGGCCAGCGGCGGCAGCAAAGTCGACGGTTCGTTTGAACTCATGCTGCATATTCCATCGCGGGAGGCGTATCGTGCTGATCCGACCGGCGGCTCCCGCAAATCCCATTGTTTTGCGGAAATCGTGAACCATTTTCCACTCCGGCAAACAAATGGTACTGATCCGGCCAGCCGTGGCGAGCAGTCCGAGCTTATGGTCGATGGGCGTGGCGCTCATAGATAGCATGAACGTCTGGTGAGACGGCTTCCGTTTCTTTATTTCCTTGAGGACTCTCTGCAAATCCACGCCTGGGGAAACCCCATCAATGTCAACGGCAAAGGTATAATCCTCCACATTTTCTGTGATTGTGGAACTCCCTCCTGTCAGGCCGTTGATAATCTCCTCCATCCGGGCGGGATTCATCGGGAGCCTGACGCCACGCTTCATGATGATATTTTGCCGCCTGGTAGCCAGATCGTCAGTTGGTTTCGGGGTGATGGCGTATCGCCGCTCCCAATACTCAATGGCCCAGGTGGTCCGTTCCGGGAACGGCTGCTGGCGCAGCTCCTCAAAATAGGCTCGGGCCTCTCCCATCTCCATGCCCATGATCTCGAATATCCACTTCCCAACATAGGACCTGTC
>CATJCJ010000861.1 GCA_949738935.1 uncultured Eubacteriales bacterium
ACCGCCAGTTCTGAAAAGCTTGCATTGTTTCCTGCCGCTGGCGGCTTAGCTTCGCGTACTCCCTTTGCTGGCGGAGCTCTTTGCCTGTCAGGGGGCGGTTAATTGGCAGATTTAGGCTAAATTCGTGGTCAAGCAGCTTAACGGTCGCCAGCGGTGTCAATCCGAACAGCTTGCCGGTAAAATCAATGCAATCCCCGGATGCACCACAAGACCAACATCGGAATGTAGAATTCCGAAAACTCATTGACGGGTGCAAATCATCGTGGAAAGGGCACCGGGCTTTGCCGTAGCGGTCGAACTTTAGGCCAAAGTGTCGGGCCACCGCTTCTGCGCTTACTAGCTGGCGGCAGGCTGTGAAAATGTTACTCACATCTCATCACCTCGCAGTTTAGCCAAAGCACGCTCATAATCAATATAAAACTTATTACCGCTCCGCAGATGTGGAATATTTCCGGCAGCTAACTCTTTTCGCCAGAAATGTTGAGGCAGTCCTGATAATTCTGCTGCCTCTCTGATACCTACAAAACCCACTGTCTTTTTCGTGTCTTTCATTTAAACACCTCCAAAATTTATTTGGAGCAAATAAAAAAAGTGCCAAACAAAACCTGATACAATTATCAAGTCTTTGTCTGGCACTTGGCACTATTATTCCGCTCAAAGGCAGTGGCACTTGGCACTAAAGTTATTCAAATAAAGCTTGGCAGTTCTTCTCTGCTCTTTCATTATTATATCATACTATTGTTCGCCAGTCAATAGCTTTTACTATCTTTTCTTTATTTTTTTTACTAATTCACATCGAGCGTGACTAAAGCGGGACTATCTCATAAAAATGCTATGAAAAGTTATTACACAATACAACACAATAAAGAATGATTTTATTGCTATATCAGGCATTTAGATGATTATAGCTTGAAAGCGTCAAAATGATAGAAAAAGCCTTAAAACGCCAGAAAAAAAACCAATTTCCAGCTCATAACCCGAAGGCCGTAGGTTCAAGTCCTGCCTCCGCAACCAGAGAAAAGCCATTTGTAGTGTGTATTATAAAAAGTTTTATTTTTCAATAACACAATTTATAACACGTTTTGCAAAATCGGCATTAAAAAATGAGGTTATTTTCGTTTTTGAAGATAGCTTCATTTTTTTATTTTTGTTTCAAAATTTGCTCAAATATATTTTGTGTTGAATTTGCTACATTCTGTAAATCGCCAGCAAATTCGTGACCGTAAACACCGTATGTATCCATGG
>CATJCJ010000862.1 GCA_949738935.1 uncultured Eubacteriales bacterium
CTGTGTATGTCCTTGCTTGTCCCATGTATGGCACCTTCCTTTCTTTTTTTATTGTATTCCTATTGTTTGGATTGTGTCAAGTTTTATTATACAATATCAAATCACAGGCGTTTTTTATTGCAATAAAAACTGACAAAATAGATTTTAGGGTGATTTGGAACATAATATATAAAATTTTTTACATTTTTATAACATTATTAACAAAACCTGCGAGCTGATATAAAATGTATTTTCATATTATGTCTTCCATCTTCAATATAAACTTACATTTGACGTATTCTATGGTATAGAAAAGTCCTTTGTCTACATATAATTGGGAAACGCATTAGTAAAACGGGTAGATTTGGTAAGTTACAATAAAATTGTTTGCTGCAAATGTACGATTTGAATTTAAAATTTAAGTAATCCCAGTTAGTGTATGTATTACTCTTTAGTGTAATACATACTGTTTTTATAAAAACCCTTTTTAATAATTCATGGATAAGGTTGTTGCAAATTATTATTAAAAAAAGCGTATAAAAAACCACTACTACCTGGGAAATAGTTTGATCTATATCTTTTATTAATAATATTACATATATGATGGCCCCTACAATATCAATGAGTCTGTAAATAAAATTGGATTGTATTATTTTTTTGATAGACTCTCCTGTAAAAACAGATGACAAAATACCGCCTCCCAATGATGTAATCACTCCACATAAAACTGCGAATGCATAATTCTCTTTGAACAATAAGGCTCTATCAACACCAATTGTGATAAATTGTGCTAAACCTATAGCATCAGTAAGAATTATTAATAATTCTATACACCTTTTTTTATATAAGATCTTTGAATAGAACAAAGCTGAACCAAGAGTTATTAGAAGATCTTGTAAAGCGTCCTTAGTAAATACTGCGGGATGTGTACGTAACATAAGCCCATCTCTTATTACTCCACCACCAAATGCTGACAAAAACGATGATATATAATTACGCAAATGTTGTATTAATGTATTAGAATGTGTTTTTTTATAGCTTTTTTGAATTCCTTGCATTCCACACGATGCCAGACCTAAGTAATAAATTATTTTTAAAATAAGCATATAGCATTTCCTCCTTGTATACAAGACTTCTCACTGTCAGAATTTCACTTGTATGGGATTTGTTTTTTTAAATCTTAACAACTACCTTCTACCTACACCGGTATTTACTTGTGCAAAAGTTAAGACGGTTTGTACAATAATCGTGTGTAGTATTTTATACGCACCTACAAAATTACTCGTATTTCCATCATAATAGCAGAAAGCACCTTGAAAAGCATATCAACTTGTAGTATACTTATATTGTAAGAAAGAACGAGTTGTTGAGTATACGCAAGAAAAGAGAGGGTTTCTGCCTTAATCTTAGTATATAACACCTTCGATAAATAAGATACCCGCCTTTAGCACATCAACTCACTCTTACCTACACATAAAATTATCCAGATTAAGCAAAGGAGGAAAAGGTGCAATGTCTGTAAAACAATCTAATCAATCGTCTCGCTTCAACTACTCCTTAGTGATCAGCACATTACTCTCGCTAATGTGTGGAGCACTCAGATATCATTCAAACATGATAAATGCTGCTGCGGGATGTGAGAAGTTCTGGAAGGAAAAATCCAGAATAGTTGCTATATCAGGAACAAAAAACAGCACATACTTATCATGTATGAAAAACGAGGAACGAAATGCTCCCGAAGCCATACGGATTCTATTCCGTACTGGAGAATATGATAATGTAATGCACAAGAAACCCAGTGCTAAACGATTCGAAGAAATAACGTATGGGCGTATTGTTTTCAAACACGATGAGGACGAGTTGTTATTCAGAGAAACTATCAGAGATGCTCTTTTGAACGGCGACAATTCCCATATGACTGACAAGGAGATCAGTGATCTCCTCGAATCCTCAAAAAACGATGATATTGCGACGTTTATTTTTAAAAGCATTTATACAGCAATTATGTGTAATGGAAACACCGCCAAGCGAAAAATATATAAGACAGACCTTAAGGAGATGGAAAACGAGACTATTCGCACCGTAAACAGCTTTACGGAGACTGAAAAGGCAGCATTGCGAATTCTGGATGACAATTCATAAAATATATAACACTGTTAGCCCTTTGGATGTGGCTCTTCGCAGAGCGCATATTCTTTGCGAAGAGTACATATCTTGAATAAAGGAGGTAAAAATAATGACTACTTTATTTATTAAAGTACCGCCAAAACATAACATTTACTTGAAGGAGCGTATGAATATGGCAGAGGCACTAATCGATGCAATTAGCTCATTTGTTGAAAAAAGAGATGGAGTTTTCAACGAATATATTGACACAAAACAAATCCACATCACTACTAAGGTGCAGATTAAACTGAGAAGGGCACAGGTTAGCTTTGATGATATTAAGATTAATACAGATGTTACCATACATGAGGAATTTTGTAAAAAGCTTCTGCTCAGTATTATGGAACTGAATGAGGAATTTCAGGATCTACGGTGCAGAATGATCGCACCAGCACAGATTGCTATGGGTGATGAAGAACGGAGGTGTATCTTTCGCACCACTTCTAATCCAGATGCTGTGCTGAGACTAATGGATTTCGTGCGCATCTATAACAAGTGGACAGAAGTTTCTGTTGATTATCTAATTCTAAGAGAGAGGAGAGAATATGAACTTGCAAAACTGAATACTACAGAAGTTGCTGACTCATATAAACTCACTAAAATTCTGGAACAATTGGCGGAGGAATACAAGAAAAAGATTGCTGAACAAGAAACACAGCTCCAAGAGTACTGTATGGATCTACAAAGCATTGCCGAGGAACTCAATGAGCAATATAAGATATTGGATATTTTGGACAAGCTTAACAATCATGATTTCTTTTTATAAATCTGATATTTTGACATTGTGGTGTCGCAAATATCTGTAATTTGCAAAAGGACAAGCTATATAAATCTTACAGGCGTTATAAAAAGGAGCTGTACCGGTAACGGTACAGCCCTTGACACCTATTGAAATCCAACCCCTCTGCGGTTCGGACAACGGCGAGTGTTTAGTTATAGTCCCCTTTCCAACACAGTTTTACAGATGTTCAATCTAAATTCTAATTTTAAAATGGATAATATTGATATAACAATTAGTTCTTGAATTTATTGAGAAAATACGATATAATAAAAATGGAAAAGAACTAAAAACCAACGCTCAAAAAGTTGGAACGGAAACGCAGTATTAAATAAGAAAAACGATAGTCCGTATGCTAAAAAACGGTATCAAGGGGAAAGAAATTGCAAAAATGCTTGGCGTGAGTGAAGGACACGTTTCTAATGTTAAAAATGCGTACAAAAAAATGGAATAAACGGTATTAATTCCAAGTCAATGGGAAGAAAAAGGTTGACAAGCAGATATTAAATTCCAATCAAGAAAAGGAAATAATCAAGTTGATTGCCGAAAATGACCATATGCAGCTTAAATTTAAAGAGTGCATTTCGTCAGCTTATCAAAATCAGATATGGAATTGATACAAAACCATCAACACTGAGATATTATCTAACACGCTGGGGATTTAGTGTTCAGAGTTCTCTTAAGCGCACATGCAAACAGGATAAAAAAGATAGACAAGTGGTTCAACGAAGATTTTCTGAGCATTACTGCACGTGCAGAAAAGAGAATGCAGAGATTTTTTTGAGACGAAACCAGCATACAAAACCCTATGAATTATTTAAAAGGCTATGCACCAAAAGGCAAAACCCCCTGTTGTAAAAACACAAGCGCAAAAATTGAGAATCAATATGCTGTCTGCTGTTTCAAAAATGAGCAAGCTTAGATTTGTGCTGTATAAAGACAATATGAATGCGGATAAACTGATTGACTTTATGCGTAGATTGGTTCATGATAATAAGAAGTCTTTTTGATACTTGATAATTGCGTGTACATCATTAAAAAAAAGTGTCTGAATGGATTGAACAACATAAGGATAAAATTGAAGTGTTTTATTTTCCGCCTTATGCCCCTGAATACAATCCTGATGAATTGGCGAACAGTAATTTAAAGCGTTCTATATGTCAAAAGCCTTCTCTGTTAAATGTAGATGAACTCGAACATAATATTCGTTCTCATTTAAAAACTTTACAACTTAATCTTCAAAAAAATGCCTCTTTTTTGCTCCTCTTATTTTTTACGATGCTTAAAAAATTCAACAGTTAATTGGGCAAGCAATAAAATCACAACAGCTCACAATAGGATACTAAAAATGAAAAAGGGCGGAATACGCCCCCCCGAGTCCGATTTGAGATGTAGAAAATCTGCATAATATATAGGAATGTTAAGATGATGTCTATTTTCAGCATATCATATTACATATCCATGGATGTCAATACCTCAAAATCCACGCAAGTGTTCAAATCTATTTGGTAACGATAACACAAGTTGAAAGCTACATTTTTAGTGCAAATTGCACAAAGAATGTAGCTTTTTCTTTTGCACAATAACTAATCGCAGGTTGTGAAAACAGCCTGCGGTTTTCTGTTTGGAGGAAGCAGCATTAACAAACTCAAAGTAGCGGCATATTGCCGAGTAAGCACCAATCATGAAGAACAGGAATCGAATCTTGAAGCGCAAGTGTCATATTATAAAAAGCTGATCACAGAGCGTAGTGATTGGAAGTTGGTGAAAATCTATGCCGAGCGTGCTTCGGGAACACAGCTCAAAAAACGTCCCGAGTTTATGAAGATGATCAAGGCTTGTAAGCAAGGGAAGATCGATTTGATCCTGACAAAATCAATGAGCCGCTTCGGAAGAAACACGTTGGACACGTTAAAAACGTTATACGAGCTTTTCAATTTAGACGTTAAGGTTTACTTTGAAAAGGAGAACTTAAACAATTACGATAAGGAGATACGAACAATTATGGGAATTTACGCGGGATTTGCACAGGAAGAAAGCAAGAGCATGAGTGATAATATCAAGTGGGGCATTCGTGAGAGAATGCACGAGGGCAAAGTTTGTCTTAACTGTACTCGGTTCTTAGGCTACGACAAAGATGAAAAAGGTCATCTGGTGATTGTTGAATCTGAAGCCGTCATTGTCAGAAAGATATTTGAGTTGTACCTCAACGGTTTTGGCGTTCGTAAAATCAAAAAGTATCTTGAAGAAAATGGTATCAAAACCGTGACGGGCAAAGATGTTTGGAGCACTTCAACGATTGACCGCATACTCTCCAACGAAAAATATGTGGGCGACGTGCTTATGCAAAAGAGTTTTACTGAGAACTTTTTGACAGGAAAGCGCAAGAAGAATGAAGGGGAGTTAGATATGTACTTCATTGAAAACGATCATCAAGCTATTATCAGTAGGGATAAATTTGAGGCTGTTCAAAAGCGTAAAACCAAATAGTCTTTGCTTAATTATATACATATTTTAGATATGAACGTATATGTTGCTTAAAAAATAAAAGCATCATTTGTTTAATTGACAAGCTCAAAATCCACGCTTTAAAATCGGAACAAATCGCATGTTTTTTATTGTTCGTTCTCTGATTTGGGTTTGTCGTTCCGAAAAAAGCAGAGAAAGCATGTAAAATTTTAAAAACGTACTTGACAAACGGCTCGGAACAGAGTATAATATAAGTAGACTAGATTCTAGGAGGAATTTCGGATGAAGTATTCAATTGAAATAGGTAAAATTGTCGAGGGTGCTTTGAAGCATGACCAAAGTAAGGTGCTAAATTACACCAAGCAGCTTATTGATAAATTGAATCAGGATGGCGATGAGCTTGCTGCAAACAAATTTAGTAAACAGTTATCAGCCCACAATGGATCAACATTATCGGTCATGGGAATGAACAAAGAGCTTTCCGTTCCTGTTGATAGCGAATCAAGGACTGTACTTGCAGATGTAATATATCCAAACGACAATAGAATTGATGTCATTTTGTCCAAGGAAAACCGTGAAAACATAGATACATTCATATTAAGCTATAAGAATGCCGATAGATTAAATTCAATAGGCATAGGGGTAGCTAATACCTTATTGCTATACGGCCCTCCGGGGTGCGGTAAAACACAATGTGCATATCTTATTGCGAGAGAACTAGGACTACCGCTGATTATTGCAAGATTAGACAGCTTGATATCTTCATATTTGGGCACAACTGCTAAAAACATACGCTCTTTATTTGATTTTGCACAAAAAATGCCTTGTGTATTATTTCTGGATGAGTTTGATGCCATAGCAAAAGCACGTGATGACAGTAATGAACTTGGAGAGCTAAAACGTGTTGTAAATAGTTTACTGCAAAATGTAGATGCTATGAGCAAAGATAGTTTATTGATTTCTGCAACGAATCATGACAAATTGCTTGATTCGGCAGTATGGAGAAGGTTTGAGTATAAATTGGAGATTCAATTACCGGATACCAATGCCATAATAGAAATGATAGACCTTTTTACCAAACGGGCTCATAATCTGAACGCAAAGGAAAAGGCGGAGTTAGCTACAGCGTTGACGGGGTTAAGCGGCGCAAATATTGAAGAAGTTTTAGTCAAAGCAATACGAAAATCCGTGATTCAAGATAAATCAATTGAAAAAATTGATTTTTACAACGAACTTTTTGAGTTTAAAGGAATCATTCCCCAAAACTGTGTCAGCAAAAATACCCTTTTGGGAATAAAAGCGTTGTTTTTAAGGAATTGTAATGAGAAAATTTTTAGTTATCAAGTCATAGCTGATATACTGAAAAGCTCAAAAACTACAATTTCTAAGTTAATTAAGGAGGTTAACGTGTGATGAGCGAGAAAAATCTGCCAATAAAACTTATTATGCAGAAAACCGAAGATATCAAGAAGAATCTTGGTGGAAGCAAACCCCATTTTTTTGGTGATGTAACAAATGCCTTACAAATTGCGGTTGAAAATATGCTTGATAATGTTTCGGACTATTACAGTAAGGTGTTTGAAGAAAATGCACGTGTGCCTGCTGTTGGCAAAATTACTGTCAAACCTGAAGCAATTGCAAAATCTCATAAGCCGAATGATTTCTGCAGAAATTTTCCAATTATCGGTTGCAAAGATATGGGGGAAATACTTATTAAAGTCACTTCCTTTTCTATTCGTGAAACCGTTAAGCTCGTTAAAAATCCTCCCTCGGAAAAATTCAAGGCAAATCTGACAGCCATTAACAATATCACACCTGTAACAGCTAAAGATAAAATTTCTGACAACATATTGAATATGTGTGCTCAGAGCAGTTTTGATTCTGTAAAAAACAGAATTAAAATTAAATTATTTGATTTTGATGACGACTTTGATAACGCTCAGATTTCGGATTATGTCTTCCGAAAGATGGATGAGTGTGGTTTTAACGGCAAATATGATGTGATAAAATACGGTTCATCAATAATGTATATTAAGGTTAAGGTTGAAAAATATGATGATATCGTAAAACTCGCCGACATAAACGGTATTAAATCCATAGATTTTTTTCAAGAGTATTCACAACCGTTAATGAATTATGACACTTCTACAATAAAAGCTTTGTTTGACAAGAATGCCGTTCAAAGCGATGTAATAATCGGTATAATTGACGGTGGAATAAGCGATGATAACATTTTACTGAAACCGTATATTGTAGCGAGAGAAAATCATGTCAGTCCAGCCTACCATAATAGCAAACATGCTACTTTTATAGCATCGACTATTCAATATGGGAATGAATTGAACGGCATACCATGCAAAACTCACAATCGCTATAAATTTGTAGACATAATAGCCATTCCAAATTCAGATAAAGATTATGGTCCTACAGATTCCATAAGCGAAGATGAACTTATGGAAATAATCGAGGCAACTATGGAAAAATACGCTCACAGTGTGAAAATTTGGAATATCTCTTTGGGCATAGATTCTTTAATTTGTAACGGAACGATGTCGGATTTAGGAATTTTCTTGGACTATATTCAGGACAAATATCAGGTACAAATATTTGTTTCCAGCGGAAATTTGAATGAGCTGCCACTAAGAGAGTGGCCACCGCAAGATGGAATGGGTGATAGAGATAGAATAATATCTCCTGCAGATTCGGTTCGAGCGATTACCGTAGGCTCTATTGCCTTATATGACTCGGACGATTCAATTGTAAAAAGAACCGAACCCTCTCCGTTTAGTCGGAGAGGGCCGGGGGCCAACTATATCGTAAAACCGGATGTCGTAGATTATGGTGGAAATCTTTCAAGAAATTATTCCATTACTGGACTTGGCATGAAAGGTTTGGATCCTAGCGGAAATGTCATTGAGGGAAATGGAACCAGCTATTCAACACCTAGAATTGCCCAGAAATTCGCCGGTATTTATGACGAAATGGTTGATAAGGATATGTTGTTGGCTAAAGCTATTCTGATTCATTCTGCCAGAATGAATTTCCGTGACTCTTTAGACGCCAATCCGCAAAATATGAAATACTATGGTTTTGGAATGCCGTCCGATAGTATTGAAGATATTTTGTTGTGCAGCGAGGATGAGATCACGCTTGTGTTCAAACAAAAAGTTAAGAAAGGAACACATTTGGAAATGATGGATTTTCCATTTCCAAAGTCACTTATAAGGGGCGGAAAATGCTATGGAGAAATAGGCATGACACTCGTATATAATCCTATTTTAGACGAGAAATATGGTTACGAATATTGTAGGGCAAATATAGACGCCAGCTTTGGTATATACAAATATAAAGCGAACGGCGAAATAGATTATCATGGGAAAGTGCCACTCGATTGTGCTTGGGACGAGCAATATGAACGCGAGAGAGTAAAAAATGGTCTTAAGTGGAGCCCTATAAAATCATATTATCGGAAAATTAAAAATGGAATAGACGCTGGCATTGGATGGAAAATACTAATTAATTTGACCGAGCGTAATGAGATATCCATTATCGATCAAGAATTTGTGTTGATTGTAACCATTAGAGATCCTGACGGTAATGATATATATTCTGAAGTTGTGAACGGTTTAAAAGAACGGGGGTATATTACAAATAACCTTGAAATTAAACAACAGTTGCGTCAACGTCAGTGAGCTGCCTATAAGAATCCGCCATCGTGGTTTAAGCAACAGAAGTTCTGCTTTGCTTTTTCTTAAGACAATACCGCACAAGGATTGTTGTCCAATTTCACTGGCGAGTTTTTCGTTAGATTGTACAAAATTTGTGCGGTATGGTTTACATCTCCCGATTGGATTTTGTGCAGGATGACGAAAAATCGTGCAACGCTGGTCTTTGTATGGCTTTGACTTAATACGGTTTGTGGTTATTAAACCTTTGTTTAAAATAGTTTTCAAAAAATTTCAAACCAGGAGCCAAAAAGAATATAATTCGAATTCTGAATAAAAGCTTTAGTTATATTAATGTCATATAATAAGTGTGGGACGCTATTTAAGGCAACACCGCACAACCAATTGCATAGAACACCAAAAAGTGGTAAAATAAAAACATGAACAGACAAATGACATTATCAATGATAAATGACGAA
>CATJCJ010000863.1 GCA_949738935.1 uncultured Eubacteriales bacterium
TATGAAGAAAGAACAAATTGAGATGCTGAAATATTATAAGGAATTGAATATCATATAAAGAGGTGTATAGTATGCAATTTGTGAAGATACATAATGAAGATGATATAAAAAATAACTTTTTTTACCTAAAGAGACGGATATGTTTGAAATTGATGCAGAAAATCTAATGGATGTTTTACATAAATTTCAAAACTACTACCGTGTAAGTAAAGAAACTATGTTTATAGAACATAATAATGAAATCATAGGAATTTATGGTATTCGTAATGTAAATGATTTTACGGGTATCCCATGGCTTTTGACAATTGAAATGCCGGTAAAGTATATCAATTCTTTTCTCCGGTTTTCTTCTGATAAAATGAAAGCGTTGCAAAAAGAATACATGATATTGTATAACTATACGTCAGAACAAAATAAAGTATCGCACCGGTGGTTAAGATATTTAGGTTTTACCATTGATGAAGAAAATCCATTGGTAACACCGAATAAAAAAACTCTTTTTAAATTTGAATGGAGAAAGGAGTAGCTGCTATGTCCGCACAATTATTATCCGCGCATAATCTATATAAAGAGTACAAAAGCGGTGAAGGGATTTGTACTGCCGTTAATCATGTTGATTTGGAAATGATAAAGGGTGATTTCATTTCCATTGTCGGGACATCCGGTTCCGGAAAAAGCAGCCTGCTGTACCTTCTTTCTGGTATGCTGGATATGACATCGGGAGATGTGTGCTACATGGGTAAGAGTCTGTCCAAAATGTCGGACAGGCAGAAGGCTGATTACCGTGGAAAGGAAACCGGCTTTGTGTTCCAGGAAAATAATCTGTTGGAGGATATTACGGTATTCCGTAATGTGGCCTTGCCCGGATATTTATACCAAAAAAGAAAAGAAGCGGAGGAAAGGGCGGGTAAGTGGCTGGATTATATGGGTTTGGGGGATCAGAAAAGCAAATATCCTTCCCAATTATCCGGAGGGCAGAAGCAAAGGGCTGCCATAGCGAGGGCGCTGATGAACCAAGCGAAAATCATTTTTTTGGATGAACCGACCGGAAGCCTTGATGCCGCAGCCAGTGAAAATATTTTGCGTTTGCTTGTCACATTAAACCAAAATGGGCAGGGTATTGTTATGGTAACGCATACATGGAAGCTGCCGCAAGGGGAAGCAAAGTATTACTGATAAAGGATGGCACCATTCATAAATTGTTGGTGCTTGGGAAGTATGAAGACGGAAAAAAGGAAGAA
>CATJCJ010000864.1 GCA_949738935.1 uncultured Eubacteriales bacterium
AAATCCCCCTTATCTCTTGTACTCAATCGGCTTGGTCAGCTTAATGACGATAGCTGTCGAGATAAATATTCCGACTGCCGAAACCGCCAGCACGATCTGCCCGACAACGGTATTCATCAGCGAATTGAACCAAGCCTTATTGAGCATATATAACAGCGGAATGTTGCCTATAACCAAGAACGCCATAGAAATAAATTCCTTGCGCGGTCCGGTGATCATATATTCGAGATCGGCGTTTACCACGCGCATATCCGACAGCTTATTCACGATCGGCGTGAGCGTCGATTTCAAGCTGCGATCGCTCTGGCAGAGAATTAAACTGTCGCACCATTCCGCAAACACCTCGTTGTCGATTTTCGTTTTCATATCCAGAATGGCGGCGGTAATGTCGGGATTCGACAGCTTGATTCTGCTGATGAAATTCTCGAAAACCGCCTTGACGGGCGCGTTCAGATAGTGGACATTTTCCTCGATAGACGTGATTATATCCTCATTTCTGAGGTATGCGGTAGTGATGATCGACAATGCGGTTTCCAATTCAGAAGAGATCGCTTTTTTGTAATTTGTAGCGGTCGTCTTGACGTACCAGAACGGCACGAACATCAGCCCCACCGCCATGACGGGAGTGAGAAAAGCATTCCCGATTGCGACCGCGATACAGATACCTATCGCCGACAAACCGAGAGAGCAAGCGCACAAAATTCCGAACATATTGGTGCGGTTGGTAAGCCGCAGTATTTCCTGCGCTTCGGAAATTTCTCTGCGGAATATATTCGGTTTCTTGCGCTTTGTCGCCTCATTGATCTGCGATTTTATGCTGTTCGGCTTGGCGAGAATTCGCGTAAAAATCCCCTCGGTGAACTCCATCGGCGAGATCCCGAACAGCAGAAAAAGTCCGACAACCAAGCCAATACAAGCTACCGTTAATATAGCGTTCACGCTGATTTTCCCCCTTTCATAAGCGCGTCCAATTCGCCCTGCGGCATACCGTTTTCGAGCAGCCGCCTTTGGAGCGATTCGGATATTTCCTCCACCTTTTCATGTTCGCCCTTGACGATAAATTTCCCGTTTTCCATGCGGTTCTCGGAAATCTTATACTGATAAAGCGAGTGGTATTTTCGCGAACCGTCCGAGCAAATTTCGCACTCCATAATTTCCATGATACGCCGCTGCTTGTTTTCAAGCTGCTTTGCATAAACAACGATAGGAAATGCCTCGGTAACCAAATTCAGAATTACC
>CATJCJ010000865.1 GCA_949738935.1 uncultured Eubacteriales bacterium
AGGTTCGGTGCTTGTTCCATCAGATAAAGCGGAAGTTATTGTAAAGGCTTATGAGTTATATAAGAAAAATGATGTTTCACTTGCTAATGTAATTGATTATTTCAAGAAAAATAATATTGATATTACACAGCCGTCAAAACGTTCAAAAACAGGCAGGACAAATATGGACAGAAGCCATTTCTCAAGACTTTTGCAAAGTCCTTTATATGTTCGTGCTGATAAAGAAGTATACAGTTATTTTTCCTCAAAAGGCTATGAAATAATTGATGATGTGTCGGCTTTTAACGGTATAAACGGTCTGTTCAGACACACCGGAACGGACGGACGTGATTACATAAAAGTTGGCTATCACGAGGGACTTGTCGATTCTGAAACCTGGCTTGCGGTACAAGATAAAAAAAGTCACAACAGTAAATTCAGCAACAACTTAAAAGCAAAAAATTCCTGGCTTGTAGGTTTGGTTAAATGTGCTAACTGCGGATATGCTTTAAATATTGTTTATAACTGGAATGTCAGTCATACAATTTGCTGGAGGTATTACATTGATTCCGGTTATTACAGAGCGAATGGCTGTATAAAGAAAATGCTTAAATTAAAACCTGACGATGTTGAAAAAGCTGTTTTTGAGGCTATGAAAGAAAGGCTTGAAAGTATTAAAATTGCCAAAAAGGAAAGCGAAAAACCTGATAAAGAAACAGAAAACATCGAAACTGAAATAATTCGTATTGATGATGAGATAAAAAAACTTATGGATAAACTCGCTAACGCCGACAGCGTACTTTTTGATTACATTAACGAAAGAGTAAAAACTCTGCACAGCAAAAAAATCTCTCTTGAAGAAAAGTTACAGACCAAGAGCAGAAAGCATAAAAAGATAGATACAAACCCTCTTGAAAAGCCTATGAATTGCTGGAAAGAACTGACCGTTGATGAAAAGCACGATATTGCAACCACAATGATTGATGTTGTATATGTTTCAGATGAGAACGGTATTGATATTAAATTCAGTATATAACCATAGTTACAGTGCGCTGATGGGCGTTCGGATTGACAATAGGAGGAACAGACGTATTACCTTGAATTATATTTGTTGTTATATTAAGCTGCTCCTTAGCTTTATTAGTCATTTCAATAGCCTTTTTTATAGAATTATCTATATCTTCCTTAGTTTCACCTTCTATTGAGTCAAAGAACATAGGTAAAATTAAGTTTTTATTTGCCGCTTTCTGTTCTGTA
>CATJCJ010000866.1 GCA_949738935.1 uncultured Eubacteriales bacterium
CGTCCATGCGGAATATCCGAGGTCGTCTTTTTCGAGGAACATCGCCAAAGGCAGATTCTTATGCGACAGCGGACCGAATTTATTGATCACATCGCCGCCCGTCTGCATATTGTAGAGTGCCGCCTCGGTAGCCGTCATCGCAGTCCTGATGCCGTTGTAGGTGATGTACATAATAGGTTCAAGCATTAACTTGTAATCGCCGTTCGTGAGGTCATCATATTCAAGGCTCGTATGCTCGGCGATACGTTTTACTACCTGCTCATCGGTAAAATAGCTGCGGATTTCTTCGATACTCGCACCTGTTCCATCGCTTATAATTGTCGGAAGCGGCTCTGTGGGATTTATAAAAGTGTAAGAGGAAGTTGTCGCGGATATCGCCGTTCCACCCACATATTCCGCTTTGCTCACTTTTCCAAAGTGAAGAGCAATATCCAAAACATTTTTATTTGTGTAGTCGATTGAAGCCGATTTCACTGCACCCGTTTCAGCGTCAACAACGGTAACTCGAACACCGTCATTGCCGGGATTCCAGAAGTTTTCGGAACTGCCGTTTTGCAATCCACCACCGCCGTTATCAATGTTAGGATCGCCGCCGCTGTCCGCAAACGCAACCGTCTGCAAACAGAAAACCGCCACCATGACGGCGGCGATCATTCTAATAATTTTTCTCATTCTTACCTCCAAGAAAAATAAGCGCCGAGCCTTTTGCTCAGCGCTTTTGGGTTTATCCGAAGTGTCCTATTTTGTTGCCATTCTGATACATTTCGGTATCGGTATATCCGATTCCACCGCCGCCCTCATCCTTTATCCAACCGAAGCCGTTGATGTAGATCATGTCGTCCTTTTTATCACCGTGCTTAGGCGTATCCGATGGAGTTTCGGAAGTTGTCTGCTGCGGCTTGACCTGTTCGGGTTCGTAGACGGGTTCCTGATCGGGGTTGGTGAGCATTTCCTCGTCCTCAATTGTGGGAGGAGCAGGCGGTTCGTTATCCTTTTCGGGTTCAGGGAAGTTCTGCTCGATCTCGATGCCGCCGTCCTCAATGAAGTTTTCGCTTTCTTTATCGGGATCACTTTCGGCTGGCGTGTTATCGGGTTCGATAACCGTACTCGCTTCGGGCTTTTCTATCTCAATCGGCTTGGTTTCCTCACGCTTTGCAGTGGATATCTCTACGCTTATCGTGGGTTCGGAGCTTACCTCGGGAGTGCTTGGC
>CATJCJ010000867.1 GCA_949738935.1 uncultured Eubacteriales bacterium
GTAACCTCCATAATAAAGCTTGACAAATCTTTTTCCGCCTGTCTTTGCCTGATTTTTTTGAAATACCGCTTCGAGTATTCCCGCAAAAATCAGGCTTCGGCTGACAAAAAAATCTTTTGTCAATCTTTATCATTTAGGTTACTAAACAGGTCTAATTCGAAAATATTATTTTATGGAATTTGATTTAAAATTATATTTGTGGTATAATATATATAAGTGGTAATATGATAATGAAAACGATATTTTTATGTTTTGGAGGTTTTGTTATGAAAATAGCTGTAACTTATGATAACGGACAAGTTTTTCAACATTTTGGACATACTGAACAAATGAAGATTTATACCGCTGAAAATGGCAAAATTATTTCGTCCGAGATTGTATCAACAAACGGAAGTGGTCATGGGGCTTTAGCTGATTTTTTGAAAAGTTTTGATACAGATGTTCTTATTTGCGGCGGAATAGGTGGCGGAGCTAAAGACGCTCTTAAAAACGCCAATATTGAACTCTATGGAGGAGTTTCCGGTAATACTGATGAGGCTGTTTCCGCTTTTTTAGAGGGAAATCTTGAGTATGATGCCGATGTGGAATGTTCACATCATCACGAACACGATGAAAATCATACTTGTGGTTCTCATGGAAATGATGGTCACACTTGCAGACATGGAAATTGCAATGGCGGAGTTATTGCTGTAACGGAAGAAAATTTCTCCAAAGAAATTTCTGATTATAACACTCTTGTCGTTGTTGATTTTTGGGCATCTTGGTGTGGTCCTTGTCAAATGATTTCTCCCATTATTGATGAGTTAAGCGGAGAAATTTCAGACGTTAAATTTTGTAAGATTAATATTGATGAACAGCCAACTTTGGCTGATAAATTTAATATTCTCAGTATTCCTACAATCGCTTTTATTAAAAATAACAATGTTATTGATTTATCTGTGGGATATGTTCCCAAAGAAGAATTGGCCGAAAGGATTGAAAAAAATAAATGAGCAAAGTCAGATATAATGAAAATAAAACTATTGTAAATAATATTAAAGAAGGATTAAAAAAGACAGGGGGATATTGCCCATGCAAACGAGATAGAACTGAGGAAAATAAATGTATGTGCAAAGAATTCAGAGAGCAGATTGATGATGAAATGTTTGAGGGATATTGCCACTGTATGTTATATTATAAAGAAAAATAAGATTTAAAATTCCGAGGTTTTGCCTAAAACTGAGCTTTTGAAAAAGTTTGTGTATACAGTATAAGAAACTGTTTAAAATCTAAAAAAAATCCTTTTTGATAATAATGCAAATAAAGATTAATGTTGTAGGAAAAGTAATGTATACAACAAATGCTGTTTAAAGTGTAAATAAAAGCTTCAGAAAGGTCAGTAAAAAAGGTGCATTTTCTTCAGACAACTCAGTCTTAAAACTTTTGTATCTTATAGTAATTGAACTTTACAAAGAATGGGATAATTAAGACATCTGGAAATAGGGCAATGGTAAGAAACCAACTTGAAATTGATGATAGCTTCAGAGAACGTATTTATAAATGTGACAAATAAGGATATTATTAATATACTATATTAAACATATTAATAGTGTCCTTATTTAAAAAATTAAAAACTTACACGAATTTCTTGACAAACTATATGCTTTCAAACTCGATACCTTTCCTACGTTCATTTTCTTCCAATGTAAACTGAACTTCTGCATAATGACGAAGCGATTCATAATGACCTATACCCATAACACTGCCTTTGGCAGTCATATCAGTCGCTTGTGAGGAGGAAAAATCCCTCCTTCAATCCACCCTTTATTGTAAACTTTACAGAAATTTCAATAGAAAAAGGAGCTGTTTATTTATGAGGAAACAAACCAAAAATATCACAATTCGCTTAACACCGAATGACTATTGTTATGCAGAATAAAGTGAAAAAATCAAGACTTACACAAGCAGAATATTTAAGACAAGCAGTGCTGAATACAAGAATTATTTCCACATCGGGCATTGTTTCGATTATGCCTGAATTTGCGAGAATAGGAAATAACATAAATCAGATTGCAAAAAAATGTAATCAAGGTTATTCATCGACATTTGAAGAAATAAAAAAGCAAAGTCTTGAATTGAATAAAATTTTCGAGGAAATAAGAAATTTTATTAGAGGAAAAAGTGCCGAAGCAAAAATACCTTTTAGCTCAAAAAAGCAAATGGAAGAAACCATTATAAACTTATAAGAAAAGTCTACGATAATGAAATGTGGCAGTTAAAGAAGTCAATAAGCATATTAGTTGTATTATCTGTTTTTTTACACCTGTGTATTCATATATGAGCCGATAAAATATCTATTGCCAATAAATATTTTTTTTGCAGATATTATTTGCTATTGGTATATTTGCGGTAAATTATAAAGAAATAAAAAAGGCTTGATGTGAGAGGGGTTGAAAACAATGAAATTAGCGAATGGAATAGGAGCGGTTTATAAACTTTCGGGCAAAAGAAGAAATCCATATATTGTTCGTAAGACAGTTGGCTGGGAAATAGACACAAAAACCGAAAAAGTAAAGCAGAAGCTAATAACAATAGGCTATGCTCCTACAAGGACATAAGAGCTTGAAATGCTTATGAATTACAATCAAAATCCTTATGATATAAATGTTGCTAAAATCATATTTTCAGATGTTTATGAAAAATAGTCGGCAGAGAAGTTCCTAACAATATCAGATTCTAATATAAATGGGTATAAAGCTTCATACAACTGCTGTAAAATACTTTATAATAAAGTTTTTAAAGATTTAAAACTTGCTGATTTGCAGTATGTTATTGATAATTGTGGTAAAAATTATCCCACATTACGCAAATTAAAGGTTTTGCTTAATCAGCTTTATGATTATGCTGTGAAATATGAGATATGCAATAAAGATTATTCCCAATACATAGACATTACAAAATATAAAGCTAAAAATCCTAATAAAACAGATAGAACGCCATTTTTGATGGAAGAAATAGATTTACTATGGATACAGAAAAACAATGAATTTGTTCAAATGTACTGATGTTGATTTACAGCGGTGTAAGAGTATCGAAACTGCTTGACTTGAAACGAGAAAATGTGAATTTTGAAGAACATTGTTTTGATGTTATTGTAAGCAAAACCGAAAATGGAGTATGAAAAGTACCTATTGCAGATAAAATCTACGATTTTTATAAAAAGTGGTACAATGTTGGAAATAAATATCTTCTGCATACCAGTGATGGTAAGAAAATATCATATAGAAATTACTATGATTCGTATTGGAAACCTGTTATGGAACTTATAAATTCGGAACACAAGCCGCACGATACAAGAAATACTTGCATTTCTCTTTTGTCAGAAAACGAAGTTTCTCCCACTCTCATTAAAAAAATTGTCGGACATTCAGGAGCTATGTCATTGACGGAAAAGGTTTATACACATACCAATATTCAGGAATTATTAGATGCGATAAATAAAATATAGATACATTTGTAAATAAAAACCAAGAGAATATCATATAAGAATACTCTTGGTTATTTTAATTCCTGCTCTAATTCACGAAATTCAGTAGTATTAAAAAAATCTGTTATAGTTATATTAAGACCATCACAAAGTTTTTTGATAGTTACAATTCCAGGGTTTTTGCTTTCATCATTCAATATGCTTTTTATAGTTGATTGAGGTACACCTGATGAATAGCTTAGCCCATTTGGTGTTAAACTTCGCTCTTTACACAATGACAATATTCTTTCTTTTACAACATTATATATTCCCATATTACTTAGTTTGTTAATTCCTCCATATTAATATTAAAAAAATTCGCAAAAGCTTTTAATTCAATATCAGTCACAAATCTTTTTCCTGGCTCAATTCTTTGTATAGCGTTTTTATCTATATCAATACCATTAACCTGCATTTTTTCAGCAAGTATATGTTGTGATATTTTTTTCTGTTTTCTCAATATCGCTATATTTTTTCTTCATATATCATTTTTTCTATCGTTTGTTTTATTTATAAATATAATTATTTTCGTGAAAGTTTTACATTGATTTCGGGGCTAATATTTCCATCTATTTCTCCATTTTCGATTTCAAATACTTTTATATTTTCTCTTATTAAAACAAGAATTTGACTATTTACAGAACGTCCTTCATAATCTGCAATATATCCGATTTTTTTAAGCATTTCCTCTTCAATACGAATAGATACACTCTTAATAGCCATATTTTATTCTCCTAAAATTAATTATTCTCATCGTAATTCCATTTTATTTTTCCGTGTTCTCTTTCAAATTCCTTAATTTTATTTTTAATAAGAAATTCAATTTCTTTATTTTTTGAACGACCGTCATATTCTGCGATATAACCAATTTTATCAAGTATTATTTGCGGAACACGTAAAGTATAACGTGATAAATTA
>CATJCJ010000868.1 GCA_949738935.1 uncultured Eubacteriales bacterium
GAACTCGACCGAAAGCTGCTGACCGCGCAGAAACAATTGAGTGCCAGTCTTGACGATAAGGACAGCGAACGACTGGACGAAATTCGGAAACTTATCAGAATATTTGAGAGAGCCGAGCCTATAAGCGAGTTTGATGAAATAAAATTCGGGCAAATAGTCGAGAAAATTATCGTGCTGTCCGAAATGGAAATTCGGTTTGATTTGATAGGAAACATCGGCTTTACAGAGAGGATTGAGAGGTGATGAAAATGCTAAAGAACAGAAGCATACCGTTCGGCTACTGTATGGTAAACGGAAGATATGCGCTGAACACGCTTGAAGCGGAAACGGTGCGAAAAATATTTACAGATTACATTGGCGGTAAATCGCTTAAAGCCATAGCTGCCGAAATGCGGATACCATATAACATGGGCAAGGAAGTTTGGAATAAAAATATGGTCTGCCGAGTGCTTGAAAACAAGAAATATATCGGTGAAAGCGGATACCCGCAAATCATTACCATAGATGATTTCGGGCAAGCGGCTCAGATAAAGGCAGAGCGTAACACCTATCGAAAACCCGCTCCGCAGGACGAACTGCAACAGATTGATATAGCGGTTACGGAGTATGAGCCGACCGATGAAATTCAGCGAATGACTAATGAAATCAATCGGCTGCTTGATTCCGAAAATCCCGATAAGGAAAAAGTTGAAGCGCTTATCATAGAGTGCGCTCAATTAAAATATACGATGATAAACGAGGTGAGAACATGATAGGAACGGCAATAACAGCCCCAAGCGAAATGAAAATTGTAGTGATTCCCGCCAAATCCCAAGAGGAAATCAAAAAGGCAGCAAAATGCTTGAAAGTAGCGGCGTATTGCCGCGTCAGTACCGATGAGGAAGAACAGAAAAACAGTTATCAAGCGCAGATCGAATACTACACCGACAAAATCAATAAGAACCCCGAATGGCAGATGGCAGGAATATTTGCGGACGAAGGTATTACGGGAACTCAGGCGAAAAAGCGTCCCGAATTTCTTAAAATGATAAGGCTGTGCAGGCAAGGCAAAATAGATATCATCCTTACAAAATCGTTCTCGCGCTTCGCCCGCAATACGGTGGACAGCCTGGATTACATCAGAGAACTGCGGACGCTCGGGATTGCGGTAATCTCAGAAAAGGAGAACATCAATACTTTAACCGCAGAAAGCGAA
>CATJCJ010000869.1 GCA_949738935.1 uncultured Eubacteriales bacterium
ATTACTATATGCGGTATTGCCTTTAATTATTTCTGTTATTTTGGAAAAAACTTTATATACATTTTTAGAATATTTTTTTTTGATTTTTTGAAACTACTTATATAGCAATTTTTATATTATTTTTTTTTGGAGATGGTTTATGTGCTTGTCAGAATAGGAAAACTTATTTTGCTTTTTGTTTTGCTGTGCTTAATCGCTGTTTTATTGTATATTGGGTTTAAAAATATTTTTGATGATGATACTTATGACGGAACTTTTGTTTTTGAGGAGAAGGTGAGAACGTTTAATGGATATTTATGTTAAAACAGCTAAAAAGGCGTCTGTAGCGGAAAGAAAAGATATTTATGTTAAAGATATCGCTGAGGTTTTCGCGCCGGATAATTTGTTGAAAAGAATAAAAAATATTAAACTTTTGGAAATTAAAAGTGATGAAAAGAAAAACTATCTCATTACTATTATTGATGTTATCAGCGCTATTGACAAAGCTCTGCCCGGACATACAATAAATAATGTCGGTGAGATGGACACTATTATTGAGTATTCTCCCAAAAGAAAAAAAGATAATAAATTTTTTAAGGTTTTAAAAATTATTTTTGTTACGATTATTCTGGCCGGCGGCTCCTCAACCGCTATTATGAGTTTTCATTCTGACGCTCAGATGGCTACGGTTTTTGAGAATTATTATTATATTTTTTTTAATGAGAAAATTGAAAATCCTATTATTATTGATTTGCCGTATTCTCTTGGTTTGGCTCTTGGTATTATTGTGTTTTTTAATCATTTCTCGGGAAAGAAAATTACTGACGACCCTACCCCTATTGAGGTTGAAATGTCTGTGTATGAGTCAGATGTTACTGACAATATAATTGATACTCTTAATACTGAGAGAATTAGAAAGGATGGTGAAAAATGACCGCTTTAAAAATGATTTTGCTTATTACTCTTGGGTTTGGGGGCGGTGTTGTCATCGCGGGAGCTGTATTTGCTTTTATCGCTATAATTGGAGTTGTTCCAAGACTGGCTCAGAAAACAAAGACTGAAAAAAGTATTAAATTTTATGAGGAAGCTATTATTTGGGGCGGTATCTTTGGAACGACTACTATGCTTTTTGATTATTATATTCCTATTGGAACTGTCGCTGTAATTATATTCAGCTTGGGAATTGGTATTTTTTATGGCGGACTCGCTGTTTCTTTGGCTGAGGTTTTGGATGTTGTACCTATTCTTTCCAGACGGGGAAGAATTAAAGAGGGTATGATGTATTTTATGTTCGCTATCGCCTTTGGTAAATTAATTGGCTCTGTTTTATATTACTTTGTCCCGGGATTTTTTAAAGTTGATTAAGGAGTGATTTTTTTGGAAAATTCAGCTAAAAACAAAGAACTTTATCAGGATATGGTTAAGAAAGCTTCCCCTAACAGTCATATCTTTAAGGATTGTGTTAAGGCTTTTATTGTTGGCGGAATTATCTGCTGTATCGGACAATTTATTACAAACTATTTGAAAGAATTGGGGCTTACTCAAAATGACACAGGTATTTATACTTCTTCAGTTCTTATTTTTATTGCCTCTTTGCTTACAGGTCTTGGTCTCTATGGAAAGCTTGGCAAGTTTGCCGGGGCGGGTTCGATTGTTCCTATTACGGGATTTTCAAACTCAGTTACGTCTCCGGCTATTGAATTTAAAAAAGAGGGATTTATTACAGGTCTTGGAGCTAAAATTTTTATTGTCGCCGGTCCTGTTATTTTATATGGAGTATTGACTTCGGTTATTGTTGGTATAATATATTATTTTCTTAAATGAGGTGATTTTTTGGCTAAACATATTGGAAAACAATCTATTAAGTTTGAGAATAAAATCTCAGTTATCTCTACTGCCTCTACTGTTGGAACAAAAGAGGGGGAGGGGCCTTTGGGTCAATATTTTGATGTTATTTTGCGAGACGCTGTTGATGGTGAGGATAGCTGGGAAAAGGCTGAAAGTAAAATTGTTAAAGACAATCTTTCATTAGCTGTTAAAAAAGCTGAACTTAATATGAGTGATATTGAGTATATCTTTTCAGGTGATTTGCTGAATCAGGGAACAGGAAGCGCTTATGGAATAAGAGATTTGGAACGTCCTTTTTTTGGACTTTACGGCGCTTGCTCAACTTTTGGTGAGAGTATGTGTCTTGGAGCCGTTATGATTGAGAGCGGGGGAGCCTCTAAAGTTTTGGTCGGGGCTTCAAGTCATTTTTGCGCCGCTGAAAAACAATTTAGATTTCCCCTTGGACTCGGAACGCAAAGACCTTTGACGTCAACCTGGACTGTTACGGGAGATGGTGCCGCTGTTTTGTCTAAAGACGGAAACGCTCCTTTTATAACCGGTATGACTACGGGCAAGATTGTTGATTTTGGTATTACTGACGCTAATAATATGGGCGCGGCTATGGCGACCGCCGCCGCTGATGTTATTTTGACAAATCTTCGGGACTTTAATTTGTCACCTGATTATTATGACCTTATTATAACCGGTGATTTGGGATATGTCGGAAAAGAACTTACTATTGACCTGCTTAAAAAAGAAGGTGTTGACATTTCAAAAAATTATACTGATTGTGGTATTGAGATTTATGACAGAGAAAGTCAAGATACTCATTCCGGCGGAAGCGGATGCGCTTGTTCCGCTGTTACTTTTTCGGCTTATTTTTTTGATAAAATGAAAAAAGGTGAACTTAATAAGATTTTATTTGTTCCTACAGGGGCTTTGATGAGCTCTACAAGTGTTCAGCAGGGAGAAAGTATTCCTGGAATCGCTCACGCTGTTGTTTTGGAAAATTCTTTTGAGGGAGGTATATAATGGACTATTTATACGCTTTTTTAGTTGGCGGGGGAATTTGTGTTATTGGTCAGATTTTAATTGATAAAACAAAACTTACCTCCGCGAGAATTTTAGTGCTGTTTGTCGTTATTGGGTGTATTCTGGGGGGACTTGGAATTTATCAGCCCCTTGTCGATTTTGCTGGGGCTGGGGCGACTGTGCCATTGACTGGTTTTGGAAATACTTTGGCGAAAGGTGTTATGAATGAGGTTGACCAGAGCGGTCTTATTGGAGCTCTTAGCGGTGGTTTTAAATCGGCTGCCGCCGGTATTACATCCGCTATTGTCTTTGCTTTTTTGGCCGCTGTTGTTTTTAATCCAAAGGAAAAATAAAGTGAAAAATTTTTGATATACAAATTTGTTTTTTTGATGTAAAATAATAATGAAAGTATTATTAGGGCGTATCTGAAAACTCATTTGGCTATACAAAATGCCTAAATCCGCCATAGCTTTGTCAGGAAAATCTTGACTTAGGCTCCGGCTAAGCCCGCGGTTTCCTTTCCTCGCTATGACAAATTTATTCAATTTCTATATCTCAAAGCAGTTTTCAGATACGCCTTAGATTTTTTTTGAAATATATAAAAAAGTTATAAAAATAATAATGATGTTTCTCAGGGAGAAATTATGGAAGAAATGAAAAAGGGGCTTATTCACCTTTATTGCGGTGACGGCAAGGGAAAAACAACGGCAGCGGTTGGTCTTGCCGTAAGATGTGCGGGAGGCGGCGGAAAAGTTTTGTTTTATCAATTTTTAAAAGATGGAACAAGCGGGGAAATCTCTGTTCTTAAAAAAATTGATGGTGTTGATGTTGTTGACGGATATAGAGAAATTAAATTTTCTAAATTTATGACTGATAATGAAATAACAGAGGCAAAAAAATATTATAGCAGTGAATTTAGTAAAATAGTTGACATAATTTTCGAGAAGAATTATGACTTGCTTGTTCTTGATGAAATTACTCACGCTGTTAATAATAAGTATGTCTCAATTTATGAAGTGATAAAGTTTTTGGAAATTAAGCCCTTTGGTCTTGAAGTGGTTTTGACAGGTCGAAATCCTCATAAACGGTTTTGTGAGTTGGCTGACTATGTTTCGGAGGTTTTGAAAATAAAACATCCTTTTGATTTGGGGATTAAATCGAGAAAATTTATAGAAAAATAAAAAATGATTTTTTTTAGGTATAGGTGATTTATTTGAATTTGGAATTTGTAATTGAAAATATTGGCGGATTGGACAAAGTGTCTATGGAAAAAGCTCAAAAACATTGGCTTTCTATCGCTAAACCATTATTTAGTCTTGGCAAGCTGGAAAAGCTGATTACTCATATTTCGGGAATAAAAGGTTCTGAGAAATTTAGTATTGAAAAGAAAGCGCTTGTTGTTATGTGCTCTGATAACGGTGTTGTTGAGGAGGGTGTTACTCAGACAGGTCGGGATATTACCGCTGTTGTTACGGGAAATTTCGCGAGAGGTCTTACAAGCGTTTGTATAATGTCTGAAATCGCGGGAGTGGATTTGTTTCCGATTGATATTGGCGTCGCTGTTGATGTTCCGAATATTACGGATAAAAATTTAAAAGTAGCTTATGGTACAAATAATATCGCGAAAGGACCGGCTATGACTATGGAACAAGCTATTTCGGCTATTGAGGTCGGAATAAACAAAGTTATTGAGCTTAAAAATAATGGATATGATATTATAGCTACAGGTGAAATGGGTATTGGAAATACTGCCACAAGCAGTGCTGTTGCTTCAGTCTTGCTGGACCGTCCTGTTGAAACCGTTACAGGTAAGGGGGCGGGACTTACAGCAGAGGGACTTCAAAAAAAAATTAAAGTTATAAAAAAGGCTATTGAAGTCAATAATCCTGATAAAAGTAATCCTTTGGAGGTTTTGGCTAAGGTTGGCGGCTTTGATATTGCCGGACTTGTCGGAGTTTTTATTGGAGGCGCTTTTTGCAGATTGCCCGTTGTTATTGATGGGTTTATTTCAGCTGTCAGCGCTCTTGTCGCCAAAAGAATTTGCCCTGATTCGTTGGATTTTTTTATTCCATCGCATATCTCAAAAGAACCGGCAGGAAAACTTGTGCTTGATGAGCTTGGACTGTCTCCCATTATAATGGCTGATATGTGCCTAGGCGAGGGAACTGGTGCTGTTACTTTGATGCCTTTATTGGATATGGCTTATGGAGTTTATGATAAAATGCATACTTTTCAGAATTGGAATTGTGACGAGGTTTATCATATTTTGGAATAGGGGAAGTACAATATAATGAGGTTATGAAATAAGTAGGGATATGGTAACTTGAGAGTTATATTTATAAGACATGGTAAAACGGCCGGTAATATTGAAAAAAGATACATAGGTACTACAGATGAGTCTTTGTCGCCGATAGGCGTTTCGGAAGTTAAGGAAAAAATATATCCTTTAGCGGATAGGGTTATTTCAAGTCCTTTTAGGAGATGTATTCAAACAGCTCAAATTATATATGGACATAAAGGAGAAATTTATTATGATTTGAGGGAATGCGATTTTGGTGATTTTGAAAACAAAAGTTATGAGGAATTGAAATATAACGTTGATTATATAAAATGGCTTGAGAGTAATGGAAATATGACTTTTCCAAATGGAGAGAGCCATTTTGGATTTTGTGACAGATGTTGTAAATGTTTTGAGAAAATTATTGAAAATAATATCGCCGAAAATATTTCCTTTGTTGTTCACGGCGGTACGATTATGGCTATTCTTGAAAAGTATTGTATTGAGAAAAAATCTTTTTTTGATTGGCGGATAGATAATGGAGAGTTTTTAATATTTGATGTTTTGTGTGATAATAAGTCTTTCTTATTGAAAAGAAATTCTGAAAAGTGTGAATGATTTGCCAGTATTTTTTTAAAGTTATCGCGGGATTGTGTGTTTATAAGTTGGGTATAAAAAATTTTGGATATTTTGCGGAATGGGCTTTTATTTTTTTGAATTTTGTTGTACAATATAAGTAAATATGTTTGATAAAGCCAATATTTGCAATATTTGAATTAAGATGTTTGTTTAATATATATTTCAAAAGTATTGAGTCCGATTTTTTTTTATGTTTTTAGGTGTTGAAACGGAAAATTGGTGTTTATTGTAAGAAGTTAAATTAATTTATGCTATTGAAGGAGTTGACGGTATGATTTCCAATCAGATTTTACAAAATACTATTGATGGATTGAAAAATATTACAAGAAGAGAATTTAGTGTCGCTGAAAGAGAAGGAAAAATCGTCGCGACGACTGAAGAGGATATGCTGAATTCAACTATTGACAGAATTGAGCTTTTTGTCGCGAGTCCGGCTGAAACCCAGCTTGTTCAGGGTTATCATTATTTTAAGGTTTTTGACAGTGGCAATACAGAGTATGTTGTTCTTACAAAAGGTGAGGATGATGAAACATATCGGATTGGCAAAATTACCGCTTTTCAAATTCAAAATCTTTTAGTCGCTTATAAGGAAAGATACGACAGAGACAATTTTATTAAAAATTTGCTTCTTGATAATTTGCTTCTTGTTGATATCTATAGCAGGGCTAAAAAACTGCATATTGAAAATAATGTCAGGAGAATCGTGTATCTTATTGAAACTGAAATTGATAAGGATTTGAATGTTGTTGAAATTGTTAGAAGTATTTTTCCTGTTAAAGGTAAGGATTTTGTTACCGCTGTTGATGAGAAAAGCATTATCCTTGTTAAAGAACTTAAAGATAAAGACAAGGAAGAGGCTGATGACAAAGATGAAATTCAGAATATCGCTAATACCATTTATGATACACTTGTCGCTGAGTCGATGAGTAATGTTTATATCGCGATAGGCACTGTTGTTTTTGACCTTAAAAATGTTTCTTCTTCTTATAAAGAGGCTAAAATGGCTCTGGAAGTCGGAAAAATTTTTGAGGAGAATAAGAGTATTGTTAATTATGAGCAATTGGGAATCGGACGTCTTATATATCAACTGCCAACCCCTCTTTGTAAAATGTTTATTAATGAGGTGCTCCATGGGCTTTCTATGGACCAGTTTGATGAGGAGACCCTTGTTACAGTAAACAAGTTCTTTGAAAATAACTTAAATGTATCTGAGACGTCAAGACAACTTTACATTCATAGAAATACGCTTGTTTATAGGCTTGATAAACTTCAGAAAATGACGGGGCTTGACTTGCGTAATTTTGATGACGCTATTATATTTAAAATAATGCTTATGGTTAGTAAGTATATGAATTATAAGGATAATTTTATGTATTAATATCGCGGAGACTATGGGGTATAGTAATTACACTTTGAAAGTTACAAAAAAATTATTTTACTTGCACGAGCTGCAAATTGCTTTGCAATTCGTTTATCGCCCAGCAGTGCTTACGCACTCGTAAAATATTTTTTTGTTATATCTAAGGTGTAATTACTATATACCAATAAATTTTTAAAATTGATTTTTTGGAAAGGAAGTTCGTGTTGATAAGTTTGAGGAATGTGACTAAAATTTATGAGAATGGCTCACAAGCTTTGAAAAATGTGTCTTTGGATATTGAGAACGGAGAGTTTGTTTTTGTTGTCGGTTCAAGCGGTTCGGGTAAATCCACTCTTCTTAAACTTCTTCTTAAGGAAGTTGAGCCTACATCAGGTAATATTTTTATTAATGATGAGAATATTGAGCAAATTTCCCGAAAGGAAATTCCTTATCTCAGAAGAAAGATTGGTGTTGTTTTTCAGGATTTTAGGCTTTTGCCGAGTAAAACCGTTTATGAGAATATCGCTTTTGCCATGCAGGTTGTTGAGGCAACTCCAAGAGAGATAAGAAGAACAGTTCCGGCTATTATTTCTATGGTTGGGCTTAGTAAGAAAGCCAAAGCTTATCCAAATCAGCTTTCGGGGGGGGAACAACAGAGAGTCGCTCTCGCCAGAGCCATTATAAATAAGCCTCCGATTCTCCTTGCCGATGAGCCTACGGGAAATCTTGACCCCGAAACGGCTTGGGAAATTATAAATTTGTTAAGAGATATTAATTTGCGCGGAACTACTGTTGTTGTGGCAACCCATGCCAAAGAAATTGTTAACGCTATGAAAAAAAGAGTTATTACCCTAAAAAGAGGAATTGTTCTTAGGGATATTGAAGAAGGCGGGTACGACGATGAAATTTAGAACTTTAAAATATCATATTAGACAGGGTGTTTCGGGGCTTTTTAAAAACAGACTTATGAGTCTTGCCGCTATCGCTACTGTTATGGCTTGTGTATTTATACTTATTATATCTCTTTGTATTGTTGAGAATATAAGTTATATCCTTGACCAGCTTGAAACTAAAATAGGTATTTCTGTTTTTATAAGTGACCAAAGCAGTGATAAAGATGTATCTTTTATTGAACAAAAACTTAAGGAAATTTCTCATATTTCAGAGGTTAAATACATATCTAAAGAGGCGGCTTTGGAATGGGGAAGAAAAAATTTTAATGGTAAAGAGTTTTTGGAGGGTCTTGAGGAAGATAATCCTTTTCCAAGGTCTTTCGATTTGGTTATTGACAGCGCTGAAAATCAAAGAGTAGTTATTGAGGAAATTGAAAAAATCCGTAGAGAATTTGAGGAACAATTTATCTCAAAAAATGTGGAGGAAAATTTTAAAAACAGTATTAATTCGCCTAAATCAACTGAAAAAAATGATGCTGTTGTTTCTGAGGATACAACTGTACAATTGGAAGTCAATGACTCATCAAAAGATTCTGACGGAATTTCTCTTGAGGAACATAAAAAGGCTGAGATAAGCGCTATTGGAAATGACGGATATGAATATAGAGGAATATATAAAATCAGCGCTCCTCAATCAGCCGCTGATTCTCTCGCCGCTATTAAAAATACGGTAAGGATTATAAGCCTTGTACTTATAGTTGTTATGGGTATTATTTCTACAAGCATTATTATTAATACTATAAAGCTTACTGTCCTTCTCAGAAAAAATGAGATAAATATTATGAAATATGTTGGCGCGACTGATAAATTCATAAGAGGGCCGTTTATTGTTGAGGGTCTTTTTATAGGTGTTATTGGAGCTGTTATTCCTTGTATTATAAGTTGGTTTTCATATGATGAGCTTATCTCAATTATAAATCAGGATGTTTCGGTTGTTAAGAGATTGTTTGAGTTTAGTCCGAGCGTGGAGATTTTTTCTTTTATCATTCCAATTGCTTTGCTTTTTGGGGGAGGACTTGGCGCTTTGGGCAGTATTACTTCTGTTAGAAAACATCTTAAGGTATGATTTTTTTTGAAGGGAATGTAAGAATTGAAAAAGTTTGTATCTAAAAAATCGGCTGTTGTCGCTTTTATGGCGTTATGTGTTTCTTTTAACATTTCGGCTTTTGCTGACAGTATTTCAGAACTTAACGATAAACGTGAGAATTTGAAAAATCAAACTGAAAAAACAAAGGGTTCTCTTGATGAGACAAAAAAAGAAAAAAGTGATGTTCTTAAAGAGGTTGAGCGTCTTGATAATGAACTTATTTCCGTTCAAAAAGAAATTAATGAGCTTAACTCGAAACTTGAGGAAACTAAACAAGAACTTGCAAAAAGTCAGGAGGATTTGGAAAAAGCATCAAAGGATAAAAAAAATCAAATTAATATTTTTAAAAAACGTATACGAGTTATGTATGAAAGTGGAAATCAAGGGTATTTGGAAATTATTCTTGAGTCAAAGGATTTTTCTGATTTTTTAAAGAGACTTGAGTATACTGATAAAATAATTGAGTTTGACCAGAATGTTATTGAGGAGTTTGAGGCTACGGAAAAAAGAATTAAAGATAATATTGAGAATATAAAGGTTAAAAAAGAAGAAATTGAACGGCTTTCTGATGAGGAAGTGGCTAAAAAGGAAATTCTTGATAAGCGCATTGAGGAAAAAGAGGTTTTGTTTGAGAAACTTTCTGATGATGAAAAAAAATATCTTCAGGAACTTCAAAATCTGGAAAATTCTGATGAGCAAATAAGACTTCTTATACAGAAAGAACAAGCAAGACTGGCTGAAAAAAGAAAAGCCGCCGCTGAAAAAGCCGCAAGAGAAAAGGCTGCCGCTGAAAAAGCCGCAAGAGAAAGAGCAAAATCTCAAAGCAACGTTAAATCAAATAATATTGTTTCTCCTAAAACGGTGCCGACACCGATTCAGTCTCCTTTGGATAATAACAATAATAATAATAACAGCGATAATAATCAAAATAATGATAATAACGCCAATCCGGATTCAAACAAAGAAACTGAGGAACATGAAAATTCTTCCGGCGGAGGCAAGATGTTATATCCGGTTCCGGCGTACAGCGGTGCTCAGCCCACAGAAAATTATGGTTATAGGGTTAATCCTATAAGCGGGGAAAATGAACTTCATACTGGTGTTGACCTTAAGGCTGATATGAACGCCGATGTTGTTGCGGCGGCTGGCGGAACTGTTATTGTTGCGGGTCAGAGAAGCGGTTATGGAAACACTGTTATAGTTGACCATGGTGATGGCACAAGTACCCTCTACGCTCATAATACCAGCCTTAATGTCAGTGTTGGTGATGAGGTTAAACGAGGTCAGGTTATTGCTAAAGCCGGTACTACGGGGTATTCTACGGGTGTTCATCTGCATTTTGAAGTCAGGGTTAACGGAATGGCTGTTGACCCGATGCCTTATTTACGTTGATAAAGTCAGTATGGATGATGTTTTAGGAAAAGTTATATTTTCCTAAAACATCATGTACCTTATTATGTTTTTACAATTTTAACTAGGAGGTTTATTCTATGAAGAATAAGCTTGTAATAAATATTATAATTGCTTATTTTGTGGTTTTATGTGTTGTTCTTGTTATTCAGCTTAATGATAGCGACAGTGAAATTGTTACACAAGTTCATACTGTTGAGGCTGACAGTTCTAAAGTTGATAAAATGGCTAATTCAGTTGTTATTAAGATTGGGAATTCCTCTGTACTTATAAATGAGTCTTTATTTTCTATTGATGAAAAGGATGATACTATTGTTCCTAAAATAATTGATGGAACAGCTTTTGTTCCCGCTAAGTTGTTTTCTTCAGCCTTTAAAGGAAATATTTCTTGGGATGCCGATTCAAGAGAGCTTGTTATAAGATATAATAACAAAGCTGTTGTTTTGAGGGAAAATGAAAATAAAATGCGTGTTGTGGATAATATTGATGAGGAAGAAAAAGAAATTGAGAAAAGCTTTCGGATTATTGACGGATGCTCTTATGTTCCTTTGAAAATAGTTTCAGAGGCTTTTGATAAAAATGTGTTTTTTGACAAAGGCGTTATAATCATCAGCAATTTGGATATAACTTTTGATAAAGATGATGAAAGCAGTCTTATTGATGATATTATTCAGAAATTTAAGGTAAGGAATGTTTTTGTCTTTGAAAATAATAATTGTTTCGCTTATTCTGACGAAAAGGTTATTCGCATTGATGAGAATAATGAAAAGATTGTTCCTTTGATAGAAAATGGCCGTGTATATATTCCCGTTAAGTCGATTTCTTCTGTTTTCGGGGGAGAAAGTGTATGGAATGGTGATATTAAAGAACTTACTTTGAGTTATAATAACCGGGAAGCTATTTTTACTGGTTTGAGCGACAAAGTATCTATTGTAAAAGGTGATAAGAAAACGGATATTTTATTAAAGGATTCATTTAAAATTATTAATGAGTATTCCTATGTGGCTCTTGACGCTTTTGCTGAAATTTTTGAAAAGAATATATTTATTGATGGAAATTTTATTATTGTGAGCGGAAGAGATAATGTTTTTCAAAAAGAAACCGATGGAGAGATCATTGAAAAGCTTGAAAAAAATATTACAAAAGTTTCTGAATAAATTTGATGTTGAGAGTGTACGGGGCAATGTTCCGTGGTTTTAAATTAGTTTTATTGGGAGTGAAATTTATGTTTGAAGAACAAAAAAAAATTATTTACAGCGCTATGCAGCCATCAGGCTATCCGTCTTTGGGAAATTATCTTGGAGCTCTTAAAAACTGGAAAAATCTTAAAGATGATTTTAACTGTATATTTAGTATCGCTAATATGCACGCTATTACGGTTAGACAAGACGCTGTTAATCTGAGAAAAAAAACAAGAGATTTGATTACTCTTTTTGTCGCTATTGGTCTTGACCCCGTGAAAAATATTATCTACTATCAATCAGACGTTTCAGCCCATGCTGAACTTTCTTGGATTTTGAATTGTTTTACTTATATGGGTGAACTTAACAGAATGACTCAGTTTAAAGAAAAATCTTTAAAACACAATGAAAATATTAATTCAGGTCTTTTTACTTATCCTGTGCTTATGGCGGCTGATATTCTTCTTTATCAGACGGATGTTGTCCCTGTTGGGGAAGACCAGCGCCAGCATCTCGAAATTTGCAGGGATATCGCTGAAAGATTTAATAATATTTATGGAGATGTTTTTAAAATTCCTGAGGGATATATTCCTGAAGTTGGTGCGAAAATTATGGGTTTGCAAAATCCCGAAAAGAAAATGTCTAAATCTGAGAGTGATAATGATAATAATGTCATTTATCTTCTGGATGATTTGAACTTGATTAGAAATAAAATTAAAAGAAGTGTTACCGATTCGGAAAATGAAATAAGATATAGTGAGGATAAACCCGGAATAAGTAATCTTTTGAATATATACCGCGCTGTTACGGGAAAAAGTATTGAGGATTCTGAGAATGAGTTTAAAGGCTGTGGTTACGGCGCTTTTAAAGAGGCTGTCGCTGAGGCCGTTATTGATGAGATTAAACCTATTCAGGATAAATATAAGGAACTTTCCGCCGATAAGGCATATATTGATTCTGTGATTAAAAACGGTTCTGACAAGGCTTCATATATTGCTAACAAAACTTTAAGGAAAGTTAAAAAGAAAGTCGGTTTTCCTCAGTAAATTAAGAAAAGAGGCGAGAGGGAATAAAAACTCTCGTTTTAAAATTAAATTGAAAGGAGTTTGGTAATATGGATTTTATTCAGAGTCATAAAAAATTTGATTTAATTAGTTTTGGAGAGGTTATGCTTAGGTTATCCCCTCCTGACAAAGAGAAAATTTCTCAGGGGCAGGTGTTTGAGAAAAACGCCGGTGGTTCTGAACTTAATGTCGCCTCGGGCGCCGCTTTTCTTGGTGTTCGCTCCGCCATTATTACAAAGTTGCCGGATAATAAAGTTGGTCGTTTTATTAAATATAAAATAAGATATGGTAATGTGAGCGATGATTATGTTGTGTATGACACATCTGATGAAAAGAGACTTGGAATCTATTATTTTGAAAGCGGAGCTTATCCAAGAAAATCTTCTGTTGTTTATGACAGAGCAAGGTCTTCTATGACAACTTTGAAGCTATCCGAAATTAATAAAGATATTTATGATAAAACAAGAATTTTTCATGTCAGCGGAATTACTCTCGCTCTTAATACGGATTTGAGAACCACTGTTATTGAACTTATTAAAAATTTTAAGGCTCATGGTACAGCTATCTCTTTTGACGTGAATTATCGAGCTAGTTTGTGGAGTGAGGAAGAAGCGAGAGAAACTATTAAAACTATTTTGCCGTATATTGATATTTTGTTTGTCTCAGAGGAAACATCAAGACGAATGATGCAAAAAAAAGGTACTCTTCAAGAGATTATGAAAAGTTATACAGAGGAATATAACTGTAAAATTGTTTTGACTACAAAAAGAGGCGTTGTTAGTCCTACACGCCATAATTTTGGCTCTATTATTTACTTTGACGGGAAATTTTATGAAGAGCCTCCTTATGAGAACATTGAGGTTGTCGATAGAATTGGAAGCGGAGACGCTTATGTTGCGGGGGCTTTGTTTGGTATTTTACAATACGGTGATGTTAAAAAGGCACTTGAGTTTGGAAACGCTATGAGTGCTGTTAAAAATACTATTTATGGAGATATGCCGGCCAGCAGTCTTGAGGAAATTGAAAGTATTATAGCTTCTCATAAAAGTGATGGTAATGAGAGTGAAATGAATCGATAGTAAATTTTAAGTAATTTTGAGGTTATTCGCTTTTTTGATAAATCTGTGAGAATAATAAGATTTACGATATATTTTTGGTATTGATTTTAGTTTTTAAAATATTAGGGCCGCTTCGCTGAAAAATTGGCGTACGGCTCTTTTTTTGACGTAAGTAAATATGGGTGTATATTATTACAGTGAGGACAACAAGACTGTCTTACAGGAGATGATATTGGACCGGCAAGAGCCGCTGAATCTTGTGTTATTGGAAATCAATCCATTACAGAGGGAGAAGTTATTGATCCCCCAAGTAACGCCGCGAGTGTTAGTGTGGATAACTTGAAAGTTTGTAAAGTTATTATTATTGATAAAGAGCCTAATCCATTTAGAAATGGTTTTTGGGATGTTACTCTTAAATATGTGTTTGTTTATAATTTGACTTTTAGAGAGGCTGATGGTCAAGTAATCGGATGTATTTTAGCGAATAGTATCTTTACTAAGAAAGTTACTCTCTTTGGCTCTATTGGTACAGATATTGTTCTTTCTACAGACTTGTTTAAAGGCTCAAACGATTCATATAATCTTGACGCTGACCCATTTATCTTGGTAGAGTCTAAGGCTGTTCCTTTGTCTGCTGAGCTCAGGTATATTAATTGCTGCTGTAATGATGATACAGCTTCTTCTGAGCCTAATGAGGTTTTCGTTACGATTGGTTTGTTTACAATAATTAAACTCTTCCGTATCGTAAATCTTACGGTTCAATCCAGAGGCTTCTGCATTCCTGAAGAATGCGAAGGTTTGAAATATGATTTTTTTAAAATACCCGTATATTCAGCGTTTTAGATTAGATTTTATATATTTTTTACAATAAATATTGCAATAGTGATGCAATAAGTAAAATAAAAATAAATTAAAATCTTTTTTTGTTAGAGTGCATTTTAGTTTTCAGATATACTTTAATCGATTGATGTTTGTTAAAAAAATTTGCATTGCGGAGATTTTTGATGTATTATTAAAGGTAATTATTGAAGATATTAAAATTGGGAAGTGTTTTTTATGACTTATGATGAGGCCTTGGATTTTATACATAGCGCTGAAAAATATGGAAGTGTTCTTGGTCTTTCGAGTATGGCAAGGCTGATGAGCAAACTCGGAAATATTCAGGATAAACTTAAAATTATTCATATTGCCGGTACAAACGGTAAAGGGTCTGTCGGCGCGTTTTTGGGCTCAATTTTGAAATGTTCGGGTTTTAAAACAGGCAGATATGTTTCTCCGTCTGTTATTGATTATTTTGAAAAATTTCAGATTGACGGCAATTTTATCGAAAAAGATGTATTCTCTAATTTGTGCGGACAGGTTATGAAAGCTGTTTTTGAAATTGTGAGAGAAGGTAAAGAACATCCTACGGTTTTTGAAGTTGAGACCGCTATCGCTTTTTTATATTTTTATGAGGAGAATTGTGATTTAGTTTTACTTGAAACAGGACTTGGTGGTCGTCTTGACGCTACAAATGTTTTGAGGGCTAATATTTGTTCCGTTATTACATCAATAAGTATTGACCATACTCTTTTTCTTGGAAATTCTATTGATGAAATCGCTTTTGAAAAGTGCGGAATTATTAAAAATAATTGTCCGCTTGTTTATATTGAACAGGAGTGTTCTGTTAATGACGTTATTCAAAAGGTTTGCTGTGAAAGAAAATCAAAAAGTGTTTCGGTTTTGAAAAAGGATATCAATTATATAGGATTTGATTATGATGATTATAGTCAGTTATTTGATTATAAAGATTATAAAAATCTTAAAATAAAGCTTTTGGGAAAATTTCAAGTTGAAAACGCTTCTTTGGCTATTGGCGTCGCTGAGTTGTTAATTGAGCTTGGTTATAATATAAGTAAAAAAAATATTTATTATGGATTGGTTGATACCGTTTGGCAGGGAAGATTTCAAATATTGAGAAAAAATCCTCTTTTTATTGTTGATGGCGCTCATAATTTTGACGCGGTGAGGAGATTTAGAGAAACTGTTGAGCTGTTTTTTGCTGGGAAAAAAATTGTTTTTATTGTTGGAATTTTTTCGGACAAAGAGTATAAGAAAATGGTTTCTTTGACGGCTGATTTGGCTGGTCAAATTTATACTATTGATTTGAAAAGCTCTCGAGGTCTTGACAAGGAGACTTTGATGAGTGAATTCTCTAAGTATAATAAAAACACAAAGATTGTTAATTCTATTGAGGAGGCTATTGATAAAAGTATTTTGGCTGCCGGAAATGATGGGGTTATTATCGCGTTTGGCTCTTTATCATACTTGGGAGAGGTTATTGAGATTATTAAAAAGGAGAAAAATTATGGATATACAGAAAATTGAAGCGGGAGTAAAAATGATTCTTGAGGGTATTGGGGAAGATGTTTCTCGAGAGGGGATTTTTGATACTCCTAAAAGAGTCGCTAAAATGTATGAGGAAATTTTTTCAGGTATGACTCAAAACGCTGAGGAACATCTTACAAAAACGTTTACTGCTGATAATAATGAGATGATTGTTGAAAAGGATATTATTTTGTATTCTATTTGTGAACATCATCTTATGCCTTTTTATGGAAAAGCCCATATAGCTTATATTCCGAGAGGACAAGTTGTGGGAATCAGTAAACTCGCCAGAACAGTTGAGGTTTTCGCTAAAAGACCTCAGATTCAGGAAAAGCTGACTTGTCAGATTGCTGACGCTGTTATGGATAGTTTAAATCCTTTAGGGACTATTGTCGCTATTGAGGCGGAACATATGTGTATGACTATGAGAGGGATTAAGAAGCCCGGAACAAAAACTTTTACCATTGTTTCAAGGGGCGAGTTTGAAAAAAATCAAAGTTTGAAAAATACATTTTTAAATATCATTAAATGAGGTTTGAAATGGAAAGAGTAAACAGAATTTTTACGAATAACATCTTTTTGGGGATTATTAAGGATATTGAAAAAGCTGAGGAGACAAGAATTTATTGTGGACACGGAATTGAGCATATGTTTGATGTGGCGAGGATTTGCTATATAATAAATCTTGAGGAAAATTATGGATTTGAAAAAGAAATTGTTTATGCCGCGGCTTTTTTGCATGATATCGGCAGGCTTGAAGAGTATAATAAAAATGTTCCGCACGATTTGGCAAGTGCTGGTATAGCTGATAATATTTTGGAAGCTTCAGGGTTTTCATTTTCTGAGAGAAAAATTATTGTTAACGCTATTTTAGGGCACAGGAAAAAAGGCGGAAAGTCTTTACTTGGAGATATTTTGTATCGGGGAGACAAAATGTCAAGAAAATGTTTTTTATGTGTGGCTGAAAATTCCTGCTATTGGAGTGTTCAAAATAAAAATTTTATGATTAGTTATTGATAGTTCTGAGAACCTGTCTAAAATCTAAAAAAAGCTGGTTAAAATTTCGTTTTTTTGGGTATTTTAACGTGAGTTCGATGAAATTTTATAATTAATGGAACCTTTTTCTATCGCAAAAAGGTTCCAAACCTCCCAAAATGCTCTTGGAGCATTAAAAACCTTGAGGTTTCACCTCAAACTCCACAAACTTTTTGAAAAAAGTTTGACAAAAACTTTTGTGCGAAACTATATTTCGCCGAGTTTCACCACAATTTTTCGTCGAACTCACGTTATTTTAATAGTTTTTAGACAGGCTCTGAGATTATGATAACTTCGGTATAATTTGTAAAAATTGTGTTAAAGCCGTAATTTTTTTTAGTAAGGTGTAAGCTTTTCTAAAAAGTTTTTATCATTAATAAATTGGATTAGAGGTAAATTATGAAAATAGGAAATAAAGATTTTGATGTTGAAAATAAAACTTATGTTATGGGAATATTGAATGTTACTCCTGACTCTTTTTCTGACGGAGGAAAGTTTAATCGCTTGGATAGCGCTTTGCGGCAAACTGAAAAGATGATTTTTGAGGGAGCTGATATAATTGATGTCGGCGGAGAATCTACACGTCCAGGGCATATTGCTGTTTCGGAAGATGAGGAAATTTTTAGAGTCGCTTCAGTTATTGAGAATATTAAAAAGAGATTTGATATTCCTATTTCAATTGATACATATAAGAGTAGAGTCGCTGAGGCTGCTTTTGATTGCGGAGCGGATTTGATTAATGATATTTGGGGATTTAAACGTGATTTTAAAATGGCGGAAGCGGCTAAAAAGCATAACGCCTCCTGTTGTCTTATGCATAATAGGAATAATACTAATTATGTGAGTTTTATTGATGATGTTTTGGATGATTTAAGAAAGTCTGTCAATATCGCTTTGAATGCAGGTATATCAAAAGATAATATTATTGTTGACCCGGGGGTTGGTTTTGGAAAAACTTATGAAAATAATATTGAGATTATAAGTAAGGTTGACAGACTTAAAGAACTTGGTTTTCCTATTTTGTTTGCCGTTTCCAGAAAGTCGGTTATTGGCCTTACTTTGGGGCTTCCAGTTTCGGATAGACTTGAGGGAACTTTGGCAACAACGGTTTTCGCTGTTTTAAAGGGATGTGGTTTTGTTCGCGTTCATGATGTTAAGGAAAATAAAAGAGTTATTGATATGACGGAAAAATTGATTGGGAGGTTCTGATTTTGGATATTATAAAAATTGAGAATATTGAGGTTTTTGCCAATCATGGTGTTCTTAAAGAGGAAAATATTCTTGGTCAAAAGTTTTGGGTTTCGGTGTATTTATATTTGAATACCAGAAAAGCGGGTTCTTCTGATGATTTGAGTTTTTCTGTCGACTATAATCGTGTCGCTTTGATGACAGAAAAATTTGTCACAAAGAATACTTTTAATCTTATTGAGACTGTCGCTGAAAAATTGGCGGAAATGCTTCTTATTAACTTTAGAACAGTTGAAAAGGTTAAAATTGAGATTAAAAAGCCATGGGCTCCTGTTAAAGTTCATACCAACAGTATTTCTGTCATAATTGAAAGAGGCTGGAGTTGTGCTTTTCTTTCTGTTGGCTCAAATATCGGAGATAAGAAAGGATATTTGGATTTTGCTGTTGAGGAATTTGAGGAAAATGATTTTTGTAAAGTTGAGAGAGTTTCTGATTTTATTGTTACTCAGCCGGTTGGAGATGTTAAGCAGGCTGATTTCTTAAACGGATGTATTGAAATAAAAACTCTTTATTCACCTTTTGAGCTTTTGGAATTTATAAATAAAGTTGAGAATATGGCGGGTCGTGAGAGAATTGTTCATTGGGGACCAAGAACATTGGATATAGATATTATTTTTTATGATGACGCTATTATAAGTGAAGATAATCTTATTATTCCTCATATTGAGATGGAGAACCGATTCTTTGTTTTGAAGCCTCTTTCTCAAATAGCTCCTTTTAAAAAACATCCTGTGTTTGGATTGAGTGTTAAGGAGATGTTAACAAGACTTTCGCAAAGGTGACAGATTTGTTTTGAAATTATGTAATTAACGTGAGTTCGACGAAAATTTTCGGTGAAATTCAATGAAACGTAGTTTTGCACAAAAGTTTGTGGAGTTTGAGGTGAAACCTCAAGGTTTTTAATGCCTCAAGAGTATTTTTGGATATTTGGAACATTTTTGCGATAGAAAAATGTTCCATTAGACTTCTTTTGAAACGTCATATTGATATAATTATTATTATAAAAAAATATTTCATTCAATGCTTCTTAACGATTTCGGCGTTTAAAAAACAAAACGCCTTTCACTAAAACATTGAATAAAATATTTTTTATCGGATTGATATAATTTTACGATTTCGAAAGAAGTCTATTAGTTATAAAATTTAATCGAACTCACGTTAATTACGTCAATTCTATAGGTAAGAAATAAATTTGATGTTTATAAAGAATTTTATTGTTTTGTGTTTAAATGTTCGTTGATTGCCTTAACTAAAATTTAACAGGCGCTTTATTGTGAATTTTGCGGTTTTTTAAATTTATACTTGCATTATGTCCTGTTTTGTGATATATTTCCTTTTGTATGAGAAACTCCGATTAATTTTAAAATTGGGGATTTCTGTTAAAAATTATTATTGTTTGGAAATTTATTTTGAGTATCTATGTGCTTATTGTTAATCAATTTGAAAAATGAACAAGCTTGTCGGCGGTAAATTCTTGTGTTCTTTTTTAAGTTGTTTGATTAGACCTGTTTAATAATTTCCGTGGCTCTGCTTGACAGACTTTTTTCCGCCATACTTTACTTGGAAAAAATTTCTTGTTAGTCGTCATCACTTAGGTTATTGAACAGGTCTGCTATGAAAAATTTACATTTTATGTTTGTTTTTAAAATTTATTATTTGGGAGTGATTTTTTATGACTGAAATAGCGATTTTGGGATATGGTACGGTTGGTTCCGGTGTTTATGAGGTTTTGAAAACAAATCGTGATAGTATTGACAAAAACGCCAATGATGAGATAAGAATAAAATATGTCCTTGATTTGAGAGACTTTCCCGGCGATTCGGTTCAGGAAGTTATTGTTCACGATTTTGACGTTATTTTAAATGATGATGATATTAAGGTTATCGCTGAGGTTATGGGGGGAGTTGAACCCGCTTATACTTTTGTTAAAAGCGCTCTTTTGAGGGGAAAAAGCGTTGTTACCTCAAACAAGGAACTTGTCGCTAAACATGGCGCCGAGCTTTTGAGTATCGCGAAAGAAAAAAATATTAATTTTTTGTTTGAGGCTAGTGTTGGAGGGGGTATTCCCATTATCAGACCTTTAAATCAATCTTTGACAGCTGATGAAATTTATGAGATTACAGGAATATTAAATGGTACGACTAATTATATGCTTACTAAGATGACTAAAGATGGTCTTGACTATGATGAGATTTTAAAAGACGCTCAGGATAAAGGTTACGCTGAGAGAAATCCGGCGGCTGATGTTGAGGGATTTGATACTTGCCGTAAAATCGCTATTTTGGTTTCTCTCGCTGTTGGAAAACAGGTTGATTTTGAGGACATATATACCGAGGGTATTACAAATATTGGTAAGGACGATATTGAGTATGTTAAAAAAATCGGTAAAAGTATTAAACTTCTCGCTACCTCAAAAATTGACGGTGGAAAAGTGTGGGCAAGGGTTTCTCCTGTTATTATTGGAGAGGAAAATCCTTTATCTATGGTTAATGATGTGTTTAACGCTATTCTGGTTAAAGGAAATGTTATTGGTGATGTTATGTTCTATGGAAAAGGTGCTGGAAAACTTCCTACCGCAAGCGCTGTTGTTGCTGATATCGTTGACGCTGTTAAGCATTTGGGAAGAAATATAATGACATCATGGTCTACCGAAAAACAGAATATTATTGATATTGATAACGTGGAGGTAAGCAAATTCATACGAGTTGAATATAATGATAAAGAAAAAGCTGTTTTTGCTGTTAAAAAAATTTTTGGCGTTTCGAAAATTATTGAGCTTGATTCGATTTCTTCTGAGTTTGCTTTTATATCCAACGCTGATGTTGAAAAGGCTATTAATGAACAAATTGACGATTTGTTGAATTCGGAGGCTGTTTTAAATATTCCTAATACAATAAGGGTTGAAAATTATAGCAATCCAACCTAAAATAAACAAGTTTGACGGCTAAAATTTATTTTCGCCGCATTGCCGCTAGCTGGCATAGGCATTCGGTTATGTTCTTTTTCTGATGCATTTCGAAAATAAATTTTATCTCGTCTCTTTTTGTTCATTTTTAAATTGGATTGCTATAAAATAATAGTAAATTTTACGTATTTGATATTTTGCGTATTTATATAAGGAGGAAGTAATTGTGTTAATCGTAAAGAAATTTGGCGGTACTTCTGTTGCTAATGCTGAAAGAATTTTTAATGTGGCGAAACGCGTGATAGAGTCTTATAAAGAGGGTCATAAAATAATTGTTGTTCTTTCCGCTCAGGGCGATACTACCGATGAACTTATCGAAAAAGCGGCTGAAATTAATACGAATGCTTCAAAAAGAGAGATGGATATGCTGCTATCAACAGGAGAACAGCAGTCTGTCGCTTTAATGGCTATGGCGATTCAAAAGCTTGGATATCCCGCTGTCTCACTTAACGCTTTTCAATGTGATATTTATTCCACATCTACTTACGGTAACGCTCATATTAAAAATATATCTACTGAGAGAATTGGTGAGGAACTTGAAAAAAATAATATTGTTATTATCACGGGATTTCAAGGGGTAAACAGAAACAGTGATGTTACAACTTTGGGCCGAGGAGGCTCGGATACTTCCGCTGTGGCTTTGGCCGCTAAACTAAACGCTGATTTATGTGAAATTTATACGGATGTTGACGGTGTTTATACAGCCGACCCAAGAATTGTTAAAAACGCCAGAAAACTTTCTGAGATAAGTTATGATGAAATGCTTGAGCTTGCTTCTCTTGGAGCTAAAGTTCTTCACAACCGTTCTGTTGAGCTCGCTAAAAAGTATAACGTGAATTTGGTTGTGCGTTCCAGTCTTACAAGAGATGAGGGTACTATTGTTAAGGAGGAATCTGCTGTGGAAAAAATGTTGGTGAATGGAGTCGCTGTTGATAAAGATATCGCAAGAATAGCGTTGGTTGGTCTTAAGGATGAGCCTGGTATTGCTTTTAAGGTATTTTCTTTGCTGGCTAAAAATAAAATCAGTGTTGATATTATTTTGCAGTCTATTGGACGAGGTAACACAAAGGATATATCTTTTACTGTTTCTATAACTGACTTAAAAAGTGTTCTTGATATTTTTGAGGCTAATAAAAATAGATTTAATTATGAGGATATTCTTTATAATGATAAAGTCGCTAAAGTTTCTATTGTGGGCGGAAGTATGGCTACAAATCCGGGAGTTGCCGCCGCTATGTTTGAGGCATTGTATGATGAGAACATTAATATTAAAATGATTTCAACCTCGGAAATTAAAATTTCTATTCTTGTTAAAGAAAATGAGGCTGACAGAGCCGCTAACGCTATTCATGATAGATTTAGACTTGACCAAGTTAAGTAAAGGTAATACTGATAAATTATAATTTTACGGTTTTGGCTTATATTTTTATTTCCTGAATCGGGGGTTTTATTTTTTGATACAATATGTTGTGATACTTTTTTTTACTGTTATTGTCAAGGGGTTTTTATCCGGTATGGAGGTTGCCCTGAAAACAGTTCAGAGAAAAATGATTTTTTCTGATGATGAAAATCATAGAGAAAATGACAATAACAGCGATAGCCTTGATAAATATATTGTCGCTATAAATATACTTAAATCAGTTGTTATGATAAGTTTTGGCGGCTTCGCTTTTTATAACGCTGAAAAATTTGTTTTTACTTTTTATTCAAATGATGTCGATTCTGTTTTTTATTATATTTTTGAAGGGATTGTTCTTCTTGTTACTTTTTATATAATCGCTGTTTTTGGAGGATTTCTTCCTAAAAAAATCGCGCTGAAATACTCAAAGTCTTTCGCAAGGTTTGGAATGATTCCAATTAAGCTTATTTATTATGTCTTTATTGTGTTTTTTATTCCTTTTGTGAAATTGTCGTCATTTTTGAACAGGCAATTTGGAATTGATAAAAGAGTCAGAGATGATGACATTACTCAGGAGGAAATTATGATGATGATTGAGGCCGGCGGTGAGAAAGGCGCTATTGATTATGATGAGAAAGAAATGATAGCTAATGTTTTTGAGTTTGATGATAAAACAGCTGGTGATATTGTTACTCATAGAAAAGATATTATCGCTGTTTCTATGGATTCAAGCACGGAGGATATTATAAATGTGGTTCTTGAGGAAAAATACTCAAGAATTCCTGTCTATGATAAATCTATTGATAATATTGTTGGGATTTTGCATATAAAGGATGTTATGAAGCATTTGATTATGTTTGGAAAAGATAATTTTGATATAAAATCTTTTTTGATGGAGCCATTTTTCGTTCCTTTTACAAAGAAAAATGATGAGCTTTTTAAAGAAATGCAGGAAAGCAAAATTCATTTGTGTATTGTTCTTGATGAATACGGAGGAACTCTTGGTATTGTCTCTATGGAAGATTTGATTGAGGAAGTTATGGGAAATATTCTTGATGAGTATGATGATGAGGAGGCTCCCGATATAATATCAAATGACGGCGTTAATTTTTATATAGATGGAAAAGCTAACTATAAAGACGTTTGTAAATATCTTAAAATTGATATTGATGATGAGGAAGAATATGATACTATGAGTGGGTTTTTTATTGGCAAGATGGGTCACATACCTGAAATTGGTGAGGACTTTCATTTTGAAACGGAAGATTTTTTGTTTACAGCTGAAAAGGTTGAGGAAAACAGAATTTCTTTGATTAAAGCTATCAGAAAAGAAAAAGTTTTGTCGGAAGAAGTTTCGGCTTGATATTATTTATTTTGAGACCGTGAGGCGGATGCCCACGGTCTTAAATCTTTTAAGTTTTTATGGAAACACTGAACAAAAGGAAATAAAAATAATATTTTCACTCAAATTTTTTACCGCTGCCGTTAAAATTATTTTTATTTTGAATTTGTCGGTATTTCCTTAAATGCGCTTTGGCAAAACAAATACTTGTGTAAAAATAAAATATATTATAAAATATTAAGTGACAAGAAATGATTGTGTTTTTAGAGCGTATCTGAAAACTAAAATACGCACAAAAAATTACAAAAGATAAAATGAACTTGAAGCGTATTCATTTCAGTTTTCATAATTTTTTGGATATTTTAGCTGTATAAAGATATTCAATTTCTTTGAACAGTTAAAATTTTAAGCAGTTTTAACATAGGTACAGAGTTTTCAGATACGCCAATAGATAGTGTTTATGGTTTTTACTTTTTCACTGTAAATTGGGTGGTGATTGATTTGGATGAGCAAAAAAATGATGAGGAGTATATTAAGCTTGTTACTTCCTCCCCAGAACTTAAAGATAAAATACACATTGACTTGAGTGATTATAATGGTACTATATATTGGCAGATTAAATTTAATATTCCTCTTGATGAAACTTCTGTTTCTGAAAAAACGACAGGAGTTACTGATACGGAAGGGTATATTATGGATACAAAAATAAGGTATAGCCAAAAATCAAATATTATTAGTATTCAGCCGTTAGAGCAATATGTTCAGAATCAATATTATATTTTGAGTATTTCAAAGAATGTTAGGTCGGCTAACTTTCAAAATCTTAAGAGAGATATTCATATATTGTTTAAGATTAAAAATAATGTTATCTCAAAATATAAAATACTGCCTCCAAACGTATCTGTGCCTAAACCTAAAAAAAAGCCTAAATCTATGAGAAGTCCAAAGTCTAAGGTGTATTCCTTTGATAAATATAAAAATGGGGAAAAAAGCGAGAATCTTCCTTTTGCCAGTATTATGATAAATCCGGCTATCGGAGCTTTGGGGCTTCTCGCTACTATTGGAAGTTTGTTTATGAATAATTGGATTTTTATCGCGGTAAGCGCTCTTATTGTTGTTGTTGGGGTTTTGCATATTTTAAAACAGATTATGAATAAAAAATTTCGCTCAAATTTTGTTTACAATAGGGGCGCCAGATGCTTTAGAAAAGAAAAGTATGAAAAAGCTAATTTACTCTTTTCAAGGGCTTTGGCTCTTAATCCTGAAAATGAGTACGCTGAGTACGCTAAAAATAAAGTGTTTTATTATTTGTAGTAATTGCTTTAGTTATAGGGGGGTTTTTATGTATAATTTTGAGGATGTATGGGGAAATGAGCAAATCATAAAAAATTTGAAGTCGATGATTTTTAATAATAAAATATCTCATTCTTATATAATAGACGCTCCCAAAGGTTCCGGAAAAAAACTTATCGCTAATTGTTTCGCTAAGGCTATACAGTGTATGAACGCGGAATCAGCCAAATCTTTGGAAGATGTTAAATCTTGCGATAATTGTGTTTCTTGCGGAACTTTTGACAGAGGCAACCATACCGATGTTATATATGTAAATCCTACAAAGGGAAAAACTATTAGTGTTGATGATATAAGAGAACAGGTTGGAAAAAATGTGGAGTTGAAACCTTATAAATATAAATATAAAATATTTATTATAGATAATGCC
>CATJCJ010000870.1 GCA_949738935.1 uncultured Eubacteriales bacterium
ATATCAATTAAAAAAACATGAAAAATGTGGATAATTAAGAAAACATGCAAGGGAATGCATGAAGCATCGGAATAATAAAATTTATTCCTCACCGCTGCAGCTGGCAACAACGTGTTGATGTAAGCAAAGATTTGTGCTATTCTTTTAAACATGCTGTTTATTTTTTGACAGAATGGAGCAGAGAGATGAAAACAGGACTGGTTTTAGAGGGCGGCGCCATGCGCGGCATGTACACCGCGGGGGTGCTGGACGTATTTATGGAACAGGGAATCACGTTTGACGGCATCATCGGTGTCTCGGCGGGGGCGCTTTTTGGCGTGAATTTTCTGAGTAATCAGGCGGGGCGCGTGCTCCGCTATAATAAGCGGTTCAACGCGGATCCGAATTATCTGGGGCTGCGCCCGCTGCTTCGCACAGGTAACATTGTGGATACAGACTACGCCTACCGCAGAGTACCGCGGGAACTGGACATCTTCGACGACGAGGCGTACCGGAGATCGGACACTCCGTTTTACGCGGTCGTGACAAACATAAAAACCGGGAAACCGGAGTATATAAAAATCGACAGTGTGTATGAGCAGATGGACATGCTGCGCGCCTCCGGCTCTATGCCCTTTGTCTCGCGTCCGGTGAAGGTCGGGCGAAAGCTGTATATGGACGGTGCGATTGCCGACAGCATCCCTTTTGAAAAGTTTCGGGAGATGGGCTATGAGAGGCTTGTGGTCGTGCTCACAAAGCCGGACGGTTATATAAAAAAGCCTGTGCCTGCCCCGCTTGCAAAAGCTTTCTACGGGCGCATGTACCCGAAATTTGAGGAGCGGATCGGGGAGCGCCACGAGATGTACAATGGGACGATCCGGCGCCTAAAAAAGCTGGAGGAAAAAGGCGAGGTGTTCGTGCTGCGTCCCGGAACACACGTAAAGATCAGCCGTGTCGAGAAAAATCCCGGGAGGCTTCAGGCGCTCTATGATGTAGGCGTGGAGGATGCGCGGGATGCGATGGGGCGGATGCGTGTGTTTCTCTCCCAGGCATAGGGGCATCGAACGCTTAAAACGCCTCCCGGTACTCGCTGGGGGTCATGTTCGTGTACTGCTTGAAGCAGCGGCTGTAGGTGAGGGTATTTTTATAACCTACCTCCAGAGCCACTGCGTGG
>CATJCJ010000871.1 GCA_949738935.1 uncultured Eubacteriales bacterium
CCCTCCATTCCCGAACATTCGGTCAAAGTCCGATAGTTCGTTCAATGCTTCATCAACCGCCCCTTTTAATATTTTGCTGATTTCCGCTTTATCGGTTTTTTTTGACAACGCGGGTGACAGCTTTGCGGGTATCGCCATTAAGCGGCTTTTGAAATTTATCAACATATCGGTCATAACGCTTTCAATGTCGGCGGAAGTGTGTAAATCGCCCTCTTTAACACGTAAATCGTATTCTTCGTTTAACCGTTTCGCCTTTACAAGTTTTGCCCGCTCGGTGTTATAATCAATATTTTCTTCGCTTTCGGGATTCCGCTTGCGCAAATAATTGATATAATTATGTATTGTTGGCAAAAGCTCGTACAGCCCCGCCATTCCCTTGTACTCCTGTATAACATTTTCGGCTTTAAGCTGCCGAACGCGCCGCTCGGAAATGTCAAGGATTCGGGCAATCGCTTTCACATTATACAGTTTCAAGGGTTGTCCCTCCTTTATACCGCCATTTTAGCCCACCCCCTATAAAATGCCGCCTAAAAATGGCGGAAGTGAAAAAATTTTTATTAAATCTGGACACGTCCCGGGGTCTCGTATGAACCCGCAAGCACTTTTTTCGCTGACAGTACCTTGCGGGAGTGCGCCCCAAGCCGCCCACAACGCGCCGTAAGCCGTCTTTTTTTCAAGGTAATAAAAGAATTGCCCAAGCACATAAAGCGCTTATACGTCAATATCGTTGCCCTCTGCACTCGGTACGTCGCTTATCTCTCCCGTGTCGGGGTCAACATTGTATTCTCCTGTAAGCCGCTGTTTTGAAAGCTCGTGCTTGCGCTCGTCAAGACTAAGGCGTTTGTTGTCTACTTCATACGCGCGTATAGAATCAATAAGCTTTATAATGCGTCCGTGTATCTTGTTATACTCTGATTCAAGCTTCATTATCCTATCAAAAGGGCTTGCCTTTATAACGGTTTTTGCGTTCTGCTTCAAGGCTGTTTTGCTGCTGTTCTCGTTTTTACCCTTGCCCGCTTTCGGCGTGTATACCTCAACAACCCTATCCACATATAAGCTGTCGGGGTCTGCCTGTTCATACTCTTTTATGCGGCGCGTTAGATCGCGCTCTTTTGCCAACAACAATTGTAGCTCCCGCAACATATTGTCTTGCGCGTCAAGAGTCATAGATTCAATATAGACACGATCTTC
>CATJCJ010000872.1 GCA_949738935.1 uncultured Eubacteriales bacterium
CAAGAAAGAAATGAAGAAGGTGTTAAGTGAAATTCAGGACGGTACCTTTGCCCGCAACTGGATTATGGAAAACAAGATGGGACGTTCTCATTTCAACGCGTGCAGACGTATGGAAAGCGAGCATCAGCTTGAAAAGGTGGGCGCGGAGATACGCAAGCTTTACGCGTGGAACGAGGACGGCGAAAAGAGCATTGATGAAATAGCGGACGCAAAATTCGGCAATTAGTGTGGAGGAAAAGCACTTGGAATATAAAGAAAATGCGTTACACTATGAGGATTATTGTAAGCTAAGGGAAAGTGTTGAGTGGCTGCCTTATTCAAAGGAGCAGACACAAAAAGCTCTCGACAATAGTCTATACACGGTAATAGCAGTTGACGAAAATCAGACTATCGGAATGGGGAGATTGATAGGTGACGGAGTGTGCTATATGATAGCTGATATTGTGGTACACCCGAATTATCAGAAACAGGGTGTCGGCAATAAAATTGTCAATATGATAATTGAATATGTTGACAAGACAACACCAATCGGCGGACGTTCCAGTATACAGTTGATTGCAGTAAAAGGAAAAGAAACATTTTATGAAAAAATGGGGTTTAAAATAATCCCACATGAATTTTGTGGTTCTGGTATGAGGAAAGTCATTCATAAGTAATACTAATCTTTGCTCAAGGTATAGACAAATAATACGGATAATCAAAGATTAGTGCTTAGGGGGCAATCTTTAATCAAGTCTACAACTTAATTAAAGATTGGTATAATGCTGTGAAATAATTTTTTTTAGAGCATTCTGTCTTTATCCAACGGCAAAAAAGCCGCAATCCGATGAATATCGGATTGCGGCTTTTTATTCGGAAGTATTTTCAAGCAATTACAATCAGAAATCAACCTCTGTATCGTAATAGCAGCATTTAAGCAGCTTTTCCATTTCCTCTACGCTGATTTTGCGGGGGTTGGAGCCGGTGCAGGCGTCGCCGATGGCGTTGACCGCAATATCGTGGAGCCTTTCCAGAAATACGTTTTCGGGAACGAAGCCCTGATCGCAGGGGAAGCTGTCCGCGCCGTAATTCTTGATGCAGTGAGGAATATTAAGGTCATCGTTCATCTTTCTGAGATAAGCGATAAGGTTCTTTACCTTCTCCTCGTCGGTATTGCCGCCTAAACGCATATA
>CATJCJ010000873.1 GCA_949738935.1 uncultured Eubacteriales bacterium
AGCTGTGTGTTTGAATTTACAGATTCAGCTTTCCGGAAATCCTCTTCGGAAAAGTCCATCAGCCGCCAGCATTCAAGCGGCGTCAGCTTCCGGATCCTCTGTTTCCCTCCGGCGCTGACAATGATCATCGGCTGTCTGCCGCCCCCACCGCTTACATCCGTTATCGTAGGCGCCAGCCCATCTATGCGGTACACTCTGCCCTGGTTCGGATTTTCCCTTGTGGCTGTCGGCATGACATTCCCGATCTGCCGGACTTCCTTTGCGTTCATGCGCTTTTACCCTTGTAGGCTTCTTCTTTTCCGGGGATCATCTGACCGAATACGGCCATCAGCACATTTTTCACAATGCTGTTTCCGGCTTGCTTATACAGCTTTGAAACGGAACTGACCGCTTCGGCCTTGCTGAAATCTTCATCGGAAAAGCCCATCAGCCGCCAGCATTCAAGCGGCGTCAGCCTTCGGACGCGGTATGTCCTTTCAACGCACACCGGCCCGCTGCCTATCTCTTTCTTTAATTCTGACAGTAATTCCACGATCCCCAGGTCATGCGCTGAAGCCTTGACACACCTTGCAATAGGGAAAAGCCCCCTTTGAAAATCTTCGGAAACACCAGTGTATACCGTGCCTAATATTTTGGGCGGATCTTTGTAGTCCGTGGCTCTCAATGCCTGACATACTCCATCAGGCCCCAGCACCCGGACGCGGTCTTGACATTCCTTTTCCGGATTCAAGGAACCGACAACAATAATTCCGGATTCACTCAACTTGATCACCCCCTTCCAGCTGTATGATCCCCGGCTGTATGGAACCATCATCAATAAGCCGCTGGATCAGCTTTTTAGCTTTTTCATTGTTTACAAAATACCGTTCCGGAACATCCGCTTCCAGATAGTCATTCATTGTCTTTTCAAGCTGGATTTCCCGTGGGAATTTATAGTTGTATTCCCCTAAAATAGATACCATGATACAGCGATCCCGATTCTGCGCCACGCCGAAGTCACTTGCGTTTATGTCCTGGACATAATTTGAATAGCCTTTCTTTTCCAGAAAAGAGATCCACTTCTGGAAATCTGCGGCATTCTTTTCCCCGTGAACCTGCGTGACATTCTCCATCAGTAGGACTTGCGGAAGGTTTTCGACCTCATTCAGCAATCTTTCCACTTCCCACAA
>CATJCJ010000874.1 GCA_949738935.1 uncultured Eubacteriales bacterium
AGGACGGACAGAGACATGGAGCCTGATCGGGGATGATTCTTTTTATCGGATCGATCATACTTCGATAAAAAATAAACAGCTCAATTATGCTTTAAGCAGCGGTCAGAGTACGACTACGATGTTCTGGAGCCTGGTAAATCCCTGTATTGTGGAATACTTGCAGCTCAACGGGGCTTATGCCGGGAGCACCTACAATTTTCGGGGGCTTACCTCCCGTTCCTGGCTGCTGCCGGCAGCAGCGGTGAAATATTATGTCAGCGGCTCGAAAAGGTCGCAGCAGGCGACGGTTCCGTATCCGTTTGAACCGTTTCCCGACGGGGGCGCTTCTACGCTGTATAAAACCGACGCTTCGCTCCCCTTTGGGTATACGTTTGATTCGGTGCTGACGATGGAAGAGTTTCAGGACATGACGGCAGCTAAGCGCCAGCAGGCGATGCTGCAGGGCGCGCTGATCCGTCCTGAGGATATGAAAGCGGTGGCGTCCCTGCCCCCTGCCAGGCTTACTTTTTCCGACCAGACCCTTTCCTGGGAGCTTCGGTGCGGGGAGGGGGTGGATGTATCTGGAAATGCGATTGTGACAACAGAGAAAAATGCGGTGGTTACGCTTTTGTTTGACTGTCCGCCGGAATGTGAATTGTATGTGCAGCTGGAAGGTCTCGAATTTGAGAGCACGCGGCCTCACGGAAATGTTTTGGCCGGGACTTACTCTGAGCCGGCTGATAAGACGGTGCTTACCGCACAATGTGCTGACGCGGTATCTGAAGTCACGCATTATACGCCCTGGCATAAATACGCCCACGGGCGTAAGGATTACCTGCTCAATCTGTATTACAGCGATTCCGGCCGCACTGCGGCAACGATATCTTTCGGCGAAAGCGGGATTTATACCTTTGATCGGCTCACGGTCATTGCGCAGCCGGTCAAAGGGCTGAGGGAGCAGGTGGATGCTGCCAGGGAGGATGTGTTGCAGCAAGTGGAAATGAGTGCAAATTCAGTCTCAGGCGATATCGATCTGGAAGCGGATAAGCTGCTGTGTCTTTCACTGCCCTATGCACCGGGCTGGCACGTTCGCGTGGACGGAGAGCGCACAGAGCTGCTTTGCACCAATGTGATGTACAGCGGGGTGATGCTGACTGCCGGAAGGCACAGGATTGAGCTGAATTAC
>CATJCJ010000875.1 GCA_949738935.1 uncultured Eubacteriales bacterium
AACCTGTTACGCTTATATGGCTTTTATAAAAACAGGATTGCTGCCAAGGGATTTCGCTGATCTGGATATGTTTGAAAAGGCGGTGATTATTGGTTTTTTGCGGCAGTACGCAGACGATAAAAAGAAAGACAGACCCAGAAAAAGAAAAAATAAAAGATGAAATTTGACAAAAAGATACCTCTATACCATTCAGAGGGACTTCTTTCAATACCAAATTTTAAATTGAAAGGAGTTTTTTTATGGAATTGATAGACAAAGAACGTAATATTTGGGCTAAAAGTATAACGGAATTATCATTTGAGGAAGTTGAGTTTGTGTTAAATTGGTTTGGTGGTGGAACTATTAAAGAACTTGCCTTTATGTATGAGAAGAATATAAATTCATTAAATCTTTCACAGATTGTTATATTCCGTGAACATATTAACTTTAGTATATATTCTTGTTTTATACCGCTTTATATGAAATCGAGCAAAGAAAAAAGGAAAAAAATGAAAGATAATCTTGTTAAAAAAGGGATACCTAAAGATAATTTTGATTTGCTTGATGATATAATTGCGGAATATCAATATAAAATGTTTAAAAAAACACTGAATAAACATAAAATGATTTATTTATGGTGCAATTAAATCTAAATAAATTACTGAAAAGATAAAATGTTATAAAATTTTAACGAGGAGATAGATAATTATGGAAAAATTGCAGATTTTTGATTACAAGGGTAAAGAGATACGAACGGTTGAAAAAGATGGTGTTACCTGGTGGGTGCTGAGAGATGTTTGTGGTGTATTGGATATGAATGAATATGCTACTAAAGATATTGTAAAAAGGATTGATGAAGATGAGAGGGATTTAATCCCTGTCATCGATAAATTAGGCAGAAAGCAGGATACATATGTTGTCAACGAAAGTGGATTATACAGTGTAATTCTCCGTTCTGATAAGGAAGAGGCGAAACCATTCCGTAAATGGGTAACAAGTGAGGTGCTTCCATTAATACGAAAACACGGGGCATATATGACACCTGAGAAGCTGGAAGAGATTATTTTAAATCCCGATATGATGATTAAGCTTTGTACGGCTTTGAAAGACGAGCAGGACAAAAACAAGGCTTTGCGGGCGGCTAATTCTCAATTAACAGTGGACAAGCAGATTATGCAGCCAAAAGCGGATTATTTTGATGAGCTGGTGGACAGAAATCTTCTGACCAATTTCAGAGATACGGCGAAACAGCTTGAAGTAAAGGAAAAGGATTTTATAAACTTCCTGATTAATAAAAAATATATCTATCGTGATAAAAAAGGAAAATTAATGCCTTACGCTGAAAAAAATAATGGGTTGTTTGAGATTAAGGAATGTTTCAATGAGAAAACTAACTGGAGCGGAACTCAGACACTGATAACGCCAAAAGGCGGGGAAACATTCAGATTATTATTTTTGAAAGCGTCATAAAATAAATTTTAGAATTAAGCCTCCGTAACGGGGGCTTTTTTATTGGGGGTGAGAAAATGGCGGAGGGAAATCCAATAATATCACAGATACAGATATTAAATGATATATCAGCGTTGGACAATGCGATAGGCAGAGTGGACGCTTTTATACAAAGTCTTGAGAGACTTGAAAGCGCGGCGAACAGAGCGTTTGGCGTGTTTAATGATATACCAGACATAAATTTTCCTGAAATGCCTGATATGCCAACACCGAATATTCCAGAGGTACCAGAACCACCGGAACCACCTCAGCCACCG
>CATJCJ010000876.1 GCA_949738935.1 uncultured Eubacteriales bacterium
GATATGGGAAAGGCCAATTTTATTGATATTCGCGATTCCTCCGACCGTATGCAGGTTTATGTAAGAATAGACGATGTTGGCGAAGAGAGCTTTAAGGAATTTAAAAAGTGGGATTTGGGCGATATTGTGGGAATAAAGGGCTTTGTTTTCCGCACCAAAAGGGGGGAAATCTCCGTTCACGCCAAGGAGATAACCCTGCTTTCCAAATCTCTTCTGCCCCTTCCCGAAAAGTGGCACGGCTTAAAGGACAAGGAGGAGCGTTACAGAAAGCGTTATCTTGACCTTATCGCGAATCCGGAGGTAAAGAACACCTTTATTATCCGTTCTAAGGTGCTGCGTGAAATAAGAAGTTATCTGGACAATTTAGGCTATGTGGAGGTGGACACGCCGGTGCTTCACACTCTCGAAATAGGAGCTTCGGCACGTCCCTTTGTCACCCACCACAACGCTCTCGACATAGATATGTACCTTAGAATCGAGACGGAGCTGTATCTGAAAAGACTTATAGTGGGCGGCTTTGACAAGGTTTACGAAGTAGGGCGCATTTTCCGGAATGAAGGAATGGACGCCACCCACAATCCCGAATTTACGTCCATTGAAATGTATCAGGCATACACGGATTATTTCGGAATGATGGATCTTATCGAAAATATGTACCGCACCATTGCCGTGAAGATATGCGGTACCGACACTATTTCCTATCGCGGAACCGATATTGAGATAGGCAAACCGTGGACCCGCATGAAGATGACCGAGGCGGTGAAAAAGTACGCCGAGGTTGATTATTACGGCTGGACAACCGATGATGAAGCGAGAGCGGCGGCCAAGGCTAAAAACGTTGAGGTAAGCGAAAACGCCACAAAGGGCGATGTTCTTATCGCTTTCTTTGAGGAATTTGTAGAGGAAAAGCTGATACAACCTACTATTATTTATGATTATCCCGTTGAAAACTCGCCTTTGGCAAAGAGAAAGCCCGACGAACCCGCATTTACCGAAAGATTTGAGTATTTCATTTATTCCACGGAATTTGGCAACGCTTTCTCAGAGCTGAACGATCCCATTGATCAGAAAGAGCGCTTTGTAAAGCAGGTTGAACAGAGAAGAAAAGCGGGCGGTACAAACGCGCAGGTGGACGAGGACTTTGTTACGGCTCTGGAA
>CATJCJ010000877.1 GCA_949738935.1 uncultured Eubacteriales bacterium
AGGTGTTTACCCGCTATGATAAACTTGATATTATCTTTCTTGCGATTATTTCTTTTGCCATGATTTTAGATGCTATTTTAATGTGAACAGGCTCTAATTCATTATTAAGGCGCTCGTGCTTTTGATTTCAACTTACTTTTTAATTAATTGCACTCTAACAGAAAATTTGGTAAAACATTCATTTTTATTATCACGGTTTTCAAAATGACTTTACAAAACTCTTTTCATATGTTATAATATGGAGGAATGGAAGTGGAAAAAATTATTATTGTTTAAATCAGTAAAGGGTATAAAAATAATTTGTCAAAAATTCATATTTGGCAAATATATAATTGAAAGGAAACATATTTATGAATATTATAGAAGAATTAGCACAATACTGTGATACCAGAGAGCCAACAGGAGCATTAATGTTGACAGGTGAGTGGGGTTGTGGAAAAACATATTTCATAGACCATGAATTTAATGACTATATAAAAGAAAAGGCAGTCATAGTACGTATATCTTTATTTGGTATATCCACACTCGAGGATATCCACAAATTTATTAAAAGAGAATGGATAAAAAAATATTGTGAAAATAAAAAAATAGATAAATTTACGTATGTAGCAAATATTTTAAAAGACTTTGTTTCAAAATTGGACTCTATCCCCGAGATCGTGAAAAATATTGCTTCAATAGATGTGACATCTTATATTTCAATAGAAAATATAATGGACAAAAAAAGAGTAATACTTGTCTTTGATGATTTGGAACGCTGTAAACTGGATTATGTAGACGTTCTTGGTATTATAAATGAATATTGTGAGAATCAAAAGTATCATACAATTATTGTTGCCAATCAAGATGAGATGAGACAAGAACCAAACCAATTAACTGCAGAAATATGTTTTCAAAAGGAAGATAGTACATCAGATGACAGTAAAAATAATGTTACTTTAAAAGTCAATAAATTTTCAACAACTGAAAAAAAAGAGCTTGCTTATGGTGAAATTAAGGAAAAAATCGTTCAAAGAACTATAAACTATATTCCAGACTATTCTAATGTGATTAAAAATGTTATTAAAACGATCAAATATGAAGATGATGAATATAGAATATTTATTAGTACATGTGAAGGGGGATTAATCAGCATATTCTCATCAGATCAAAATGGTGAAAATGTCAATGATAGACAAATAAAAAATTTTCACAATCTTAGAAGTTTAAAATGTGCTGTAAATGACTTTTATCGAATTTATAAAATACTTAAGGAGCACAATTTCCAAAAAATCAAAGATTGGTTTTATAATTTTATGTTTTATATGATTGTATATAAAGCGAATATAAATTCAAAAAAATTGGATATCATTCCTTTTGAATTAACTGTAAGAGAATTATTTCCTGCCTTTAACAATAGTTATATGTTTGAATCCATAAAGAAATGGATACTTTATGGAAATTGGGATGAAGAAAAATTACTTTATGAAATTGATCTCCGAAACAAACGCGACAAAGGTAACAAACCTAGTGAAATCATAAGAAGTAGTCGAATGCCACATATTGATGAGGATATAATTGACGCAGGTTTTGATGAATTTCTTGAATGTGTATATAGTGGTGAGTTAAATTTGAATGAATATGTTCTTTTTATTGAGAACGTTGCTTGGTCAAGGACTTACGGATATACTTTACCTACTTCAATAGATTGGAATAATGTTAGAAAAGGGGTTAATAAGCAAATTGAAAATATTAAAAAAACATTACCTAAAGAACGACTTCTATTTCGGGCAATATCGGACGAAAATAAAAAATATTTTAATGATGAGGAGTGGGAGATATATAAATTAATTTATGATTTTGCAGAAAATGGATATATGTTCTTCAAAAACAAAAAACTATATTTAGATGAGATTAGAGCTAACAGTTCAGCAGGCTTTTCAATAGTTCAAAACAAGCGATTTAACTCCTTTGATGAAGAGATGGCAGAAGTTACAGCACAAGCATTTTACATAGACGATAATATGCAAAAATCGTATTACGCAGATATTTTTAAAGGTATGTGGACTACTAATTTTCGTGATATTGATGATGTAACTGAAAGTATAAAGGGATTTAATAAACTCATTGACTTACTAAATGAACATCTTCAAGAATATAAAGAGAAAAATAAAACTTTCTCTGCATTACATACAAAAAACTTCATTAAGATTATCAATGAAATTATTGAAGCCATAAATTGTAGAAATAGTTAGACGATTTATACATAGCTATCAGGCAGAATTGGTACGGTATAAATCATTTTATTCGTTAAACTTTCTGAACAAAACAAATGAGGCGAAGTGCATGAAATGCTTTACCTGCAGTAAAGAGCTTGATGAAAGTTCATCATCGCTATCATTATTCTGTTCTGATAATTGCGCAAAGCAGTTTGAGCGGGATTTCAACGACTACATAAAAAGCTTGGACGTTGAAATCCCTGACACTCTGCTCGGCGACACCAAGGACAAATAATGAAATCTTACTGATAACATTATGGCGCTAACGAATTAGCCCATCTTGAAATTGTCGGGAGCATAGTAGGTCAGCTTACCGATGGTGAAGGTGCAAAGAGCTTTGACAAGTACGGTCGCGGTGATTATTAC
>CATJCJ010000878.1 GCA_949738935.1 uncultured Eubacteriales bacterium
AGCTCACGGCCGCAGGATATGACTATTCCGCCGTGCAGAAAAGAGTAAATGAATTATTGAAGTAAAGTATTATGCCGCAGGCACTCACCCTACATCCGGGTTCAGTGCTTGCGGCTTTTTTTGTTGTTTCTTAGTCGAAAACGGTCGTGAATAGTGACAAGCCTGACATTCATAAAATGACACAAAACAATATTTTGATTTTTGGGGTACCAAAACCGCCTCCAAATCTCCGTATAGTGAGAGGCAGTTTTTATTTTTGGAGAACACCTTATCAAAACGGCATGGAAATTTCCATGGTATGGGAGGCGTTATTTTATGACCGACGGACAGAGACAGCAGACCATACAGCTTAGAAAAGAGGGCTGCGGATATACAGCAATCGCAAAGGAACTGGATATTTCAAGGGATACGGTCAGGAGCTTCTGCAGGAGAAACGGGCTGGCAGGAGAAATGGCTGCGAAAACAGAAAAAGCGGATGAACATCCGCAGGAGGGCTTCTGCCGGGAATGCGGGAAAGAACTGAATCAGACTGGCGGCGTAAAGAAAAAGGTTTTCTGCTGCCGTAAATGCCGGGAAAAATGGTGGCACGAACATCCGGAGGAGATCAGGCAGAGGGCGGTCTATGCCTTTATCTGTGCCGGCTGCGGAAAGAAGTTTACAGCCTATGGCAATTCACACCGGAAATACTGCTCCCATGGCTGTTATGTCAAAAGCAGTTTCAAAGGCGGTGACAATAATGGATGAGAAGCAGTTCAGGGCAGAAAAAATGTACCGCATATCCCTTTCCGTGGCAAGATCCATGCTTGAAAAAGGCGTCATTTCAAAGGAAGAATATTCGGAAATTGATACAATCCTGCTCGAAAAATACCGTCCAGCTTTGGGTACATTATTAGCCGGAAAACCCTTGACTTAATGCCCTTTCAGAGTGATGTATAGTAGCGGAAGGAGTTGATTTTATTGAAGAAGATCAGCAGGATAGAGCCCGCATTCCCCGCCCTGCCAAAGCGTAAAAAGGCGGCGGCTTATGCAAGGGTATCAAGGGATACGGAACGGCTCATGAATTCGGTTTCCGCACAGATAAGCTATTACAGCTCCCTGATACAGGGCAAACCCGAATGGGAATATGCAGGCGTGTACGCTGACTGCGGGA
>CATJCJ010000879.1 GCA_949738935.1 uncultured Eubacteriales bacterium
CTCTATATATTGGCGCACCTTTCGTAAGCTTCCGCATTCATTTAAAACAGAACCTTTCATAACATGCTGACCCGTTTCATAGTCAAATAGAAAATCAACACCTGTATCAATTACTTCATTTTCTGCCGTTTCTGTTACTAGCTCGACAAAAGTATTCGGAAACATATATCACACCGCCTCTCATTCTTTCACATTCACAACAACTTCGTACACTGCTTCCTCTGTTTGGCGGCAATGTGCGAACGGGGTATTTCGGCTGATAACCTTGCTTTTTCATATTCATAACTTCCTTTTTTTGCACAAAAAAAGACAGCTTTATTAATTATAGCTATCTTTTTAACTATTATTATTAACAAAATTAATTTATGGATAGTTTCTCTTGAAGAGCTTCTTGCAATACCGCGGAGAAATTTATATTGGCGGCTTCTGCTCTAGTATTTAACCAAGCTGGAATTGTACAATTTTTTCTTACCGATTTTTCTCCATATTTTTCAGCATAATTATCCATATCAAGTACTATAAGATTTACAAACCCATTTTCATACTCATCAGCCATAATATCTTCCTGTTTACTTGCATCAGGTATTTTTTCACCTTTCTCAAGTGAGGTCAGCACCCAGCCGCTCGCAGCGTCAACAACCATTTCCCAAGCTTCCGCAAAATCTTTACCTTCTGTAACACAGCCTTTCAAATCAGGAACAACAACTGTATAACCGTCTTCGTCCGGATAGAAACAAGCCGGATAAACTAATTTCATATTAAAAACCTCCATTCATACAATACATTTATATTAATCAAACATCAGGGGCTTTATTCAATCCCCGCCTGTTTTAATATTGATTTAGCGGTTTTGAGTTTAAAATCCGTATTATGACGAGGTACTGTAACTTTGCCCTCCTTTGTCGGGTGTTCGTATTGGTAATGTGAGCCTTTTATATTTACAAGATACCAGCCATCTTTTTTAAGAATTTTATCAATTTCTCTGAATTTCATCTCTTAACCTCCCTCACAATATATATTATATACGTATTATGCGCATTTGTCAAGATGCTTTATTAAATTATTGAGACTAGCTATCCACTTTTTTCATATTCTCAAACTTTCCAAGAACGTACAGACTCTGATTATCATTTCCCGCCATACATATAAA
>CATJCJ010000880.1 GCA_949738935.1 uncultured Eubacteriales bacterium
CCTTTGCCGACAGCGTTTCAAGGGGTCTGGGGGAAATCGCAATCCCCCAGCGCTTTTGGTACTTTTGGCGTACAAAAGTACATAACAAGCGTTTCAAGGAATTCGGAGAAAATCCCACCCCTCGAAAAAAATACTTTACAAAAGCAAAAACATATGATAGAATAATTAAAGGTAAATTTTTATAAAAACTCTTTTTCGGGGTGTGGCTCAGCTTGGTAGAGCGCCGCGTTCGGGACGCGGAGGCCGCAGGTTCAAGTCCTGTCACCCCGATTTTTTTGTTTTTAGACAAGCTTTTTAAAATTTCATACAGCTTCCAAAGCCGCAAAAATAAATACATATCTCCTCCTTTTTGATAATATACTTGTACAAAGGAGGAGAATTTTTATGCGAATGACACGAATAAGAAAAAGGAAAGCCTGTTTCAAAAGTATAATAATGAGTCTTAATAACATATCAATAGCGTTTATGGGCATAACGTTTTTAATCGGAAGCTTTATCGGCTCAATCATGTTAAACACTATTGATTCATCCGATTTCAACACTTTACTCACACACTGGAACTCTTATCTCCTCAGTGACTCAACGAATAATATCATTGAAAACATTTTCAGGTATGGAAAGATACCATTAGCGATATGGCTGTGCGGGCTTTTCAAATACGGTTATTTGGGAATACTGTTACTTGCCTTAAAAAAAGGCGTCAGTATAGGTTTTACATCATCATTTATAATAAAGATAACAGGCGGCAAAGGAATACTGTTTATTTCAAATTTATACTTTATACAAAGTTTCATATTAATACTATTATGTTTTTTAGCGGGAACCATAGGAACAAAGTATTGCCTAAACAAAAATCAGCCGGCAAGAAACTATAACATAAAAAACTATACTATGTTCGGCATATTTTTATTAATATCAATACTTTTTCTTTCCCTGCTTTAAAACAAAATCTTAAAATCCCTCCGACACGCCGTCATAAATTTTTTCAAGAAACTCACAGTCAGAGTGAAATCTTTCCTCATTAGAATTTTCAATAAGCATAGTAATATGAGGTTTTTTAAATTTAAGATGTTTAAACAAGTGTTCATAATTAAAGAGACCCTCTCCGACCTGAGCGTATTTAACAACCCCGTCGACAAGCGCGAAATCTTTTATATGAATAACCGATACCCTGTCGCCGTAAAAATCAAAAACCCTGTCAATAACCTTTTCCTGTTCCATATAATTATTCTCACTAATAAGATTTACCGGGTCAAGAATAACCTCAACATTCGGAGAGTCAATATCATCAAGAAATCTTTTCATCATTTCGGGAGAATAAAGCGTATGAGTAGCGACACCCTCAACTCCAACAATAACACCAAGTTTTTCAGCCGCTGATACAATTTCCCTCATACTTTTAAGCAATAGCTGATAACATCCCTCAGTATAAGTTGACGGAACAATCTTCAATTCAGGGTCAAATCTTCCCGTTTCAGTTCCAACCATATCAGCGCCAATCATACGGGCATATTTAAGATGCTCAACAAAAGTTTTAACAGCTGTTTGTCTTTTTAATTCAATAGGATTTGTGGGATTAATATAGCAGCCAAGCACAGCCACATGAATATCATTTTCATCCAATCCTTTTTTAATAAAATGAGCGAATCCCGGGTTATAATTTCCAAGTGAAAAATCCTCATCAGAAATAGACTTTTTAAAAGCAAGCTGCACATAATTAATATTATTTTTTTTAACCTTATTAAGAAAATCAGAAAAATTCTGTTTTCCTCCCAAATCGTGACCTCTCATACCAAAAGCCATAAAATCACCCTCCAAAAAAATAAATTAAAATATAAAATAATGTAGAAAATAATCGAGTGAGAGGCTGCTCTTTTCAGCATCCCGCTCGTCTCGCCGGGCGGGCGTTGGCGCAAGCCAAAAATTTCTTTACGCCGCCCGTATAAATAATAAAAAAGAGATTTGAGTTTTCCCCAAATCTCCTTTTTATTAAAAAATCCAAGTGGGAACAATAGGGCTCGAACCTATGACCCTCTGCTTGTAAGGCAGATGCTCTCCCAGCTGAGCTATGCTCCCATAACAACAATTTCCATTTGTAACCGCTTACAATTAATATAATACATCAAAAAAATAACTTTGTCAAGGGCAAAAAAAAATTTTTCACGCAAATCAATTTTTAGACAGGCTTTTTTAGATTTTAGACAGGTTCTTAAAGCTGACATATATCTGTCGCCTTTATATTAGACTTCTTTCGAAACCGTAAAATTATATCAATCCAAAAAAAAATTTTTTATTCAATGTTTTAGTGAAAGGCGTTTTGTTTTTTAAACGCCGAAAGCGTTAAGAAGCATTGAATGAAATATTTTTTTATAACAATACTTATATCAATATGAAGTTTCGAAAGAAGTCTATTATTTACAGCTCAAATATTCTCTTTCTATCATAATGCCCAAATCAGTCAAAGAGTACCGCCTAATAATTTAAAATCATTAGGCGGTACTTACTCAACTTTTCATCAAATAATCAGCAAGTTTTTCAATAGCTTTTTTTTCAATTCTAGACACATAGCTTCTGCTTATACCCAAAATTTCAGCGGTTTCTCTTTGGGTTATCTCCTCGCCTGTTTTTATCCCATAACGCATTTTTATAATTTCCCGCTCTCTTGTTTCAAGGTTATCAATTTTCTCCATAAGTTTAACTATTTGAAGTTTCTGTTCCACCTGTTCTTCAACAGAAGTAGAATCATCAGCAACCTTATCCTGAAGAGTAATTTCATTACCGTCTTTATCTATTCCAACCTTATCTTGAAGATATAAATCATTAGCATATTTTTTATTTGTTCTAATATTCATAAGTATTTCATTTGCTATTATCACCTTTTGGCTCTAAATATTCCATATCACCCCTTTCACCTTTTGCCCCGAAAAAATAAATATGAACGTTTTCCCCATCCCAGACTACTTTATCAATAAAAGTTCTTAAAGCCGCTCTTTTTTCCTCAATACTCATAAGATTAAAAGTTTCTTTAAAACTAACTAAAATTTGCTTTAAAATATCAAATTCCTCATCATTTAAAAAATTATTTTTTGTAAGATTTTCAAGCTCGTTTATATTTTTAGCTAAAGCTTCTCCTTTTGCGGATAATTCGTTTATCTGTTTAAAAATGTGTTCGTAGGCGGGAGTATTTCCAGCTTTAGTTAAAGCCATTACAAGAGTATCTATATTTTTTTGATTCTCATTGTAGTTACTTTTAGCTTGTTCAAGGTCGTTTTCATAATCTTTGCTGTTTGCTTCAAGTTGTTTTTTCCCCGCTTCAAGCTCTCTGAAAAAATCAGAATTATCCTCAGCAAGCTTTTTTACTTCCTCGCATACCATTTTATCAAGGGTATTGCCGTTAGGATTTTTTGAATCACATTTTGTACATCTTGTTTTTTCTTTTGTCTCACATAGATAACTAAATATATATTCACCATTTTCATTTGTTCTTTGGCTCATTTTAGGACGCATATAATCTCCGCATTTACCGCAGTATAAAAGCCCTGACAAAAGAGCTGTGTTGCTTTTAGGCTTTCTAAAAGATTTACTTTTGTTTTGCTCTAAACATTCCTGTACTTTTACCCAGTCTTTACCGCTTATAATTCCCGTGTGTTTCCCTACGGCGATTATCCAGTCCTGTATATCTCTTATTTCATTTGCCTTTTTATCTTTTTGAATTGTCTTATTATAAGCCATTATCCCGCATTTACCATTAAACGCACTCTCTTCACTGAACAAATCCACATTATTTTTTGTAAAATATTTATATGCCTCTTTATCCGCAATCATATAAACAGGATTTATTAAAATATTTTTTATTGTAAATCGTGTAAATTTATTTCCTCTCTTTGTTTTTATATCATTAATAAGTAAAAAACTTTCAGTTTTGCTCAAAGAGTTAGTTTCAAGAAATTTATCAAATATAATTTTTACAGTTTTAATTTCTTCCTCAACAATAGACAGTTTAAAAGCCTTTTTAGTCTTTCCGTCAATATTTACGCTTTCGACAGGTTCAGAGGTATAACCTGTCGGGGTTATACCTCCAAGCCAACGTCCGGTTTTAGCGAGTTCAAGCATATTATCCCTTATACGTTCAGCGATTGTTTCCCTCTCTAATTGAGAAAAAATTGAGGAAATATACATCATTGCCCGTCCAAGAGGAGATTCTGTGTCGAAACTTTCTTTTATTGACACAAAAGAAATATCTAAACTGTTTAATTCTTCTATAAGGTTGGAGAAATCTCCTATATTACGGCTTACCCTGTCAAGTCTGTAGCATATAATAGCGTCGAATTTCTTTTTTTCACAATCTGACATCATCTGTTTAAACTGAGGTCTATTAATATTTTTTCCTGAAAACCCCTCGTCCTCATATATTATTATATTTTCATCTGAAATATTGGGATATTTACTTTTTATATGTTGACGGCAAAGCTCAATTTGATTTCCTATACTTTCGCCTTTGCCCGTAAATTTAGATTTTCTTGAATATATAGCGAAAGAATTTATTATCTTTTTGTTTTCCTTTGTTTTTTTACTCAATATCGTTCACCCACTTTCTTTAGTATCTGCTTTCTATTATAACATAATGTCCTGAAAAAGCCAATAAAAAAATAGAAACTATAACAGATGTATGAAGTTTTTATAGCTTGTCGGCGTTTCATTTACTGCATAAAATATTTACATTTTTCAGAATAAAACTTTTGTTCTTCTATAAAAAGAAAAGTAAGCGATTTAATGTTGTTATTTTTTCTGTAGTCAGTCATAGCTTCAATATATTTATTTCTGTTTATGTCTCTTATAATAACAGGTACAATATCGTTTTTTAGACATTCCCTGAATAAAATCATTCTTCCGGTTCTTCCGTTGCCGTCTTGAAATGGGTGAATAGTCTCATATTTCGCGTGAAATTCAGCTAATATTTCTAATGAGATATTTTGATTCTTATACCAATTAAGAAGTTTTTCCATTTCATCAGGTACATTTTGCGGCAGTGTGGTTTCATATAAACCAATCATATTAGCTCTTTTTTTATATTCACCTATAGCATATCCTTTTGTTCTATCCTCAAAAACGCCGCTTTTAAGCTCATAATGGAATGATTTCATAATTTCCTGTGATAAATCATTTTCAAGAGTATCAAGCATTTTGTTAAACATCAAAAAATGTCCGTTCATTTCCTCAACATCTTTAGCTTTATAATAATCTTCTGATTTTGGCAGTGTTCCATTGTCAAAAAGAGAGGCTGTTTGCTCCTCTGTTAATGTACTGCCCTCGATTTTATTTGAATTATATGCCATAGTTCTTGACGTATAAGCGTATATGCCTGAACGGTCAAATTTATTTTTTTCTATTTTAAAACGTTCAATTAAAAATTGGTTTATAGACATAGTTTTCTCCTTTTTATATTTAATTTTCGCACAGATTCTATATGAATAAAAAAATCGGAGAGGTTTAAAAGTTCTCCCCGATTGAAAATATCCATATAAATAATTTTACCAAATTTCTTTAACTTTAGTTTTGGCTTCTTCTTGTGGTAATTTAAATTCAGCAGAAACTTCTTTAACAGTATCAGAAAATGAAGCGCCAAATTTTTTATAGGATTTTACCATTAATATAATTCCACCCTCAAGTCTGCCATTTTCTTCAGCTTTTTAGCGATATTATCACCGTAAACCTTAAGACTGATTATATCCCACATCAAATAAAGACATCATAATATTCACGACCTCCTTTTCTCGTTTAGCCAAATAATCCTTTAAAGTATTTAAATGCTGATATGGATACTTTTACCAATTTTCCTTAACTTTTTCTTCCGCTTCCACTTCCGATAATCTAAATTTTGAGGAGATTTTTTTAATAGTATCAGAGTATGACATATTAAATTCCTTACAAATTTCTATCATAGAAATTATCCCCTCAAGTCTGCCCTCTTCTTTAGCTTCTTTAGCGATATTATCACCATAAACTTTAAGATTATATCCAACATCAAATAAAGACATCATAATATTCACGACCTCCTTTTCTCGTTCAGCCAAATAATCCTTTAATATATTTCTGTCTCTGCAAATTTTTATTGTTTCAATAACGGCTTTTCTTGTTCTTCCGTATAACTTAACCTGTTCAGTATAAACCTTTGTAAATTCCACAAACTGATTTATAATATCCCCCTTTTTACCGTCAAAAATAACCTTTACTTTAACCTCAACAGAGCATTCCGCACCATCTAAAAATTCTTCCGTTAAAGAAATAAGGTCTTTTTTATTTCCCTTTTCACCTGTATAAATCATATATAATTCAGGTTTAGGAAAATCAACCTTTTTGCTTGTATATAACGACTGATTTGTTTCCATATAATAATTATGATATGTTTCAGCGAGATACATAAGCATTCTTATAATTATATTTACAGACCACGTTGACTGTGCCTCCGTAAGAATGAA
>CATJCJ010000881.1 GCA_949738935.1 uncultured Eubacteriales bacterium
AAATTTGATTTTACTGCCATGAGGGAGAAATTGGCTGTTTATGTTTTTGGCGGAAATGCAGGATTAAGCCAAATCCTGAAAATTTTATTCCAGGAACAGGATGGGAAAGCTAAATATGCGGAAAGGATGAGTTATGATGCTACAAATACGTTCTGGGGGAAGTTGAACGATTCGGAACAGACTCGGATGAGGAATTTAGGCAGGCAGTTAAATACGGATTTGGATACATTGTTGACACATAAGTACTTTTGCAAACTTGACTTTTACCGAAGGTATCATTATTTATCCGTCCTTCTCACCAGTTATGTGATTCAATATATTGTGCGCAGGAAAAGCAACAGTGCCTTTTTGTTATGCAAAGGAGGCATCCAGGATGTCAGACTGGAAGGAAATATACATAGGGCTTGTTACAATAATTATGCGGGAATCCGTAGTTTATTTCCGGATCTGATGCAGACATATTACTGCGATGCCGTCAGAAAGGAAATGGGCGAGGAAGAAAAGATAAAAATCCGTACGGAAGCCGGACGCGCGTATATCAAAGAACGGGAATTTAACGAGTTTGCGGTTGAGGTGATGGGAAGGAAGCAGCGCAGCGATAACGAACTGGAGTTTGGGGAAATTGTGAAAGCGTTTCATTTACAGGAAGGGGAGGATAAGGTAACGGTGGAAGAATTTGTGCTCCGGTACATTAACCTGACAAAAAGCAGGACCGGTTCCACTTTAAACAAAATGTCTTCCGTCCTGCCCACCAGTGGAAAACAAATCGGAATGGTTTATCCGGATAATAATGCCAGGCAAAAATACTTTGCCATGTCCGGCTCTTTAGCGGAATTTTATGTTCGTCTTTATTTGGCAATCAAAGAGCGGAAATATGATTATTTGGATAATTTTTTGGAGTTTCTTTATGATAGATACCGTATTGTAATCGTAAAATCCAAAGAAAACGAGAGAGCGGTAAAGAGTGTAAAACCGAAACTGTCCGCGTTTGATTATTCCAAAAATAAAGCGGTGTTTATTGACACCCTAAATAACGCGAATTGCCTGATTAAGCTGTCAGACAGTGGCTATGTGGTTACATTGCCGGAGGAAAAGGGGGGATTGAAGTTAGTATGATGGATATTTATCAATGTTTTGTCTCATATCTTA
>CATJCJ010000882.1 GCA_949738935.1 uncultured Eubacteriales bacterium
AAAAGCGCCGTCTGAACCTATTTTTCCAACTATATAAAAAGAAGATATAGGATTTTCACTCCGACCACAAAAATCAAAATCACTTGTACCCTTTATAACAAAGTTTTTTACATAAAAATGTATTTCTTTTTTTCCTTTCCGCAATTCACTAAGAATTATATTTTTAAGCTGTTCTGGATTTTCCGCCACAAGATTATTATATATATAATAATTATATTTTGTCGCCTTACAACTAGGAAAATCAGAAACATTCCATTTATGAGTTTTTGACATTTCAGCATCCGTCAAGTTAAAATAAGAATATAAGACCTGACCTTCTTCATCTGGCACAGGGTCATCAGAAGTCACATCAACATGATAATATTCTCCATCAAGTTTTATAAGATTCCAACCATGATTTTCCCTATTCAATGTTCCTGTAATTATTTCACACTCAATTCCCGAAAAAGTACAAAATAATTGAAACGCGTAAGCATAAGCCTCACACACACCCGTTTTATTTTTTATCAAATTTCTTATTGTATAGCTATTGTTGGTTATATTAGCAGAATACGCACTATTTAAAACTATGTAATCATGTATAGCCTTTTCTTTCTCAAAATCAGACATATCTGGTTTAATTATACTATTTGAAATCTTTTTAATCTGATTAAATAAATCCATCTGGTCACTTGTAAGTTTTGAAAGATATTTTGAGTCTTTTGCCGCTTTATTCAAAAGATAATTTTCTTTATAACTAAAAGTATACGTTATCGTAGCGGTATCATTTTTTACAGAACCTTTTGCTTGCACAGATGTATTTACAAAATTTAATGTTTTTAAATTATATTTGTCTTCCGTAAAATTTTCTATCGTAAAAGACACCTCATCAATAAGATTATCTGTACAATAATTTATAGCTTCTCGCCACTGTTCTTGAGTAGTTATCACTGACGGAAGATTATAATTTATCACTTCAGAAGAACTCTCTGAAAATTTTGAGTTTTCCGGTATTTGAGAAGAATTAAAATTTTGTTTTGGAATATAATTTCCATTTATGACTTTACTTTTAGAAGATACAGGAACATAAGCAAAACTCAAATCTATAGGAAAGTTTTTCAAAATCATGCTTGTTAAGGTCACTAATAATATAGTACCAAAAAATTTT
>CATJCJ010000883.1 GCA_949738935.1 uncultured Eubacteriales bacterium
CGATGAGCCACTCACTATTGGTATATTCGGATTCGGAGAGACCTCCGCGAATGTTGAGCATATGGATCAGTCCGACGCGCTCGAGATCGTCCGTGTCCTCAATCAAGGTGTAGCGTGCGAGGTTGTCCGTAAGGTTGATAATTTTTTTCAGTCCGTAACCGATTTCCGCCTCATAGCATGACAGCGCGGCAAGAAACTGTTTCATTTCCAGCTTATCCAACCCGTCCAGCCGCTTGCCGAGATAATTCAGCGCGTCCAAACTTACATCGCAATCCTCCAGCACCGACAGTTCGGACGGCTCGATCTCAATAACCGTAGCCATCGGTGCGAGATGCTCCGGATTCATTCCAATCTCAACGAGCTTTTTCGACAGCTCCGTTTCCGAACACGGAAATCTGATTTCCGTACAGTTCGGAGAATGTTGAATTAATGCTTTGATCATGTTTACCTCCGTTATCCTATCCTCATGTCCATATCCTCGCCGGGTTCGTCGACCGAGGTTATATTGACGTACTCGCCGATGATACCGAGCGCTTCCTCATAGCTGCTGCTGCCGAAGACCTTTTCCATCATTTCGGACGCTTCCTCTTTCATGCCGTTCTTTCGAAGCGTTTTTGCTGCAATCCCGACAAGATTGAAAATGTTCCCGTCCTGTCCGATCAGCGGGCAGTCGGGTTTGTTCTGCTTGTTTTCGTTGTTCATAATAATACCTCCGTATTTTATTTCAAGCCTATCAAGGCTTGGTGGCTGATTGGTTCTTCCGAACTTTGTCGCCTGTTTGCCTTTGTTGGCGGCATCCGTGCCGCCTTTTGGGCAAACTGCGACAGCATCGTGTTGTCGGAAAACAAAAAAAGGCGCCTGTAAGTTGCTTTCCATAATTAGAAAAGCAACTTACAGGCGCCCATGCTTACAATATTTATAATATGTGCAATCTGCACAGTTTCAACCGCAAAAATTTTGTTGCTAAAGGGTTCGAGTCCCGTCAAAATCTTTTTTGTCAAGATTCTGAAAACAAGAAATCGCCTGTGAATGATCTCTCGCGAACGAGAAATTATTCACAGGCGATTTCGTCAAAATATCCAATTTCAACCAAGAAAATTTTGTAGGGGGAGGGTTCAAGTCCACTTTCGTGTCGAAAATATC
>CATJCJ010000884.1 GCA_949738935.1 uncultured Eubacteriales bacterium
AAATAGGACACAAAAAATAAAAAGAAAAGTCATAGCAAAATATAGTATAATGTTTAATAACCACAAAAAACAAAACCAAAGGAGATTGCTATGACTCATAATAATTATAACACAGAAAAGAGAAAATTTAAACACATAAATTTTGAGCAGCGCAAATTATAGTAATTACACTTTAAAGGTTACAAAAAAATTATTTTACTTGCACGGGCTGCAAATTGCTTCGCAATTTGCTTACCGCCCAGCAGTGCTTACGCACTCGTAAAATATTTTTTTGTTATAATTTAAGTGTAATTACTATAATTGAACAATTTTTAGAAGATAAAATGCCAAAAACACAAATAGCTGAAATTCTGCATATTTCACGTTCAACACTATATAAAGAGATAGAAAGGGGAACAGTTGTACAGCGAAAGAGTGATTTAACAGAATATAAAAAATATTTTGCGGAAACAGGACAAGCAGTATATGAACAAAACAGAAAAAACAGCAGAAAACCATTAAAAATGGCTGAAGCGGCAGAATTTATAAAATACGCAGAGGAAGAGATTTTGACAAATAAAATGTCGCCTGATATTATATGCGGAAGGGCAAAGGCAAAGAACTTATTTAAGAAAACAGTCTGTACAAAAACGTTATACAATTATATTGATTTGGGAATTTTAAAAGTAAAAAACATTGATTTGCCATTGCGGGTAAAATTAAATAAAAAATCACGCAAAATTAGAAAGAACCGCCGTATTTTAGGAGAAAGCATAGAAAAAAGGCCTAATAAAATAAATGAGCGAAAAGAGTTTGGGCATTGGGAAATTGATACAATAGCAGGCAAAAGAAATAAGGGTTCGGTTTTACTTACATTAGATGAGAGATTAACAAGAAAAAGAATAATTGTTAAAATAAAAAGCAAAACCACAGAAGCTGTTAAAGACGGACTTTTAAAGATTTATGATAATTTTGGCGCCAGCGCACCTATGATATTTAAAAGTATAACAAGTGATAACGGAAGTGAGTTTTCAAGACTTGCAGAAACACTTCCGTTATCAAATATATATTATGCTCACCCTTACGCATCGGGAGAACGCGGAACAAATGGAAAACAAAATTCATTAGTCAGATACTTTTATCCCAAGGGAAAAATTTTTGATGACGTCAGCGAAACCTCAATAAATAGAGTTCAGGAATGGATAAATAATCTTCCAAGAAAGTTTGCTGAATATCTTACTCCTAATGAATTATTCAGTAAAGAATTAGAAAATTTAGGCATTATGTCATAATTGCTATGAAATGTCCTATTTGATATTGCAATTTACAAATGCATTGGAGGGTAAATGATATGACAAGTAAAGAATTAAATTTAAAACTAATCAATATGATGCCATGTTTAAAAAATAGATACAAAGAAGAAATATCATGGCAAGAAGGAGATAATACTGGTTCACATATCGTGTTTGCTGACGTTTTCTTTCCTTACATTGTTGAAAACATAAAATTGGAAAATATTAATATTATTAATAAATGTTTTGTAGTTGTTGAAAAAATATTTGATTTACATGATGAATACGCAGATGAAGTTGTAATAATAAGTATTCTTGAAAACTTATCATATGAAGATTTTGATTTTAGTAAAATTATCTTACATATGCATTGTAAAACAAGACAGCTGTTTAAAAATATTTTGAAAAAACTACATTAATTAACAATCTTTTAAGGAGAGGATTTAAATTAAGCTATATCATATATCTTTAAGACGATATTTATATTGAAGAAGGTATGTAAATTGAACTAATATTTAAAAAGACATTATATAGTATACCGATTATTTGTCTTATGTTGGAGGGGAACCTCTTATGATTGCCAAATAGATATATGACAAAATATTTTCTTACGCACTGTCCGGCGCTGATTCATGGGAAAAATCACTTATAGACGACATTCTGGAAGAAGACGGACTGTTAGATAAAGAATCCGATGTAAGTAATGATAACAGCGATGATGTGGCGGACGCTTTACTCAGTTTGGCAGATATAGCCTTAAGCTTTATTGATAAGGGCAAAATCGGAACTTCTGTTTCAAAAATTTTGTATTCATCCGCAAAAAAAAGAATCTAAAGAAGCGATAAAAAAAGAAGTTAAAAAAGATACTGTTTCTGAAACGGGAAATCAAGTTTTGAAAAAGTAATCTAATAAGTTTATTGAAGAATTACTCAATATACACAAAGCTACAATTAATCCAAACAAATTATCTGGATATGCATTAAATCTAGAACACCTTATTGGCAAAAATAAAGCAAAGGTTTTTGAGAGAAATCAGTCTAACGCAGACGATTTAATGGAACAAATATATAAAAAACTGTCACAAAATAAAGCTATTATAGGAAAACTTGATTAATATGGACAACGATATACCGTAGATATACCTATTACAGGTCCAAATGTAAAAACTGTTAATGTTAGGACTGGTTGGATAATTAAAACTGTTTTAGATGTACCTGAACTAACCACAATTTTTGTTAAAGATTAAAAATGGGGGATTTTGTATGAAGTTTAAAGAATTTGACACAGTTAGAGTTTTAAAAAAATGTTATCCAAAAATACAAATAGGTGATATAGGTTCTATTATTATGACATTTGACAAACCATGTGAAGCCTATGAAATAGAATTTGTCAATGAAAACGGAGAAATTAAAGCACAGTGTGTATTTTTACCAAATGAAATAGAAATAGTGAAAAGTTAATTTAGCAAAAATATAGTTCTATATTTATTAGACTTCCTTCTAAGAAAAATAGAAAAGAACAGCGTAATTATGATAAATATTTGTATAAAATTCGTCATTTAGTTGAAAATGCTTTTCTTATGTTGAAACACTGGAGGAGGGATTGCCGCAAGATACGCAAAACTCACTTCTTCTTTTGTTGCCGCTGCTCAAATTCGTTGTATTGCTATCAGGGCAAATGTTTTAGTCTAAACTATTGTAGACACTATCTAAAGAGTATAAAAAAATTTTTTCCTCGCCTTGTAAGTTATAACCGATTTGTAGAGCTTATGCCAAACGCTGCTTTGCCAATAATATTTTTTGTATATTTCCGAAAAGGCATGTGTAGAGGAATTAATTTTGTAGATTCTACAACTTTAGACGTATGTGATTGTCATAGAATCCAACAGCATAAGGTGTTTAAAGGAATTGCTCAAAGAGGTAAAAGTTCTACAGGTTTTTTATGGATTTAAACTTCATCTTGTGATTAACGACTGCGGAGAAATTATGAGTTTTTGCTTAACCGCCGGAAATATTGATGATAGAAATCCGAAAGTAATAGAGTATCTTACAAAAAATATATTCGGAAAATTGTTTGAGAATAAAGACTATATTTCTCAAAAACTGTTTGAAAATCTTTGGAGTAAAAAAGGTATTCAACTAATAACAAAACAAGAACACAAAAAAGAAAGGACTTATGGAGTTTTAAGACAGACTTATACTAAGAAAAAGAGTGATAATAGAATCGGTGAATGACTTTTTAAAGAATATTTGTCAGATTGAACCCTCAAGACAAAGAAGCTGCCGTAATTTTATAGTAAATATGGTATCAAGTCTTGACGCTTACTTTTTTCTTCCAAAGAAACCGTCATTGTATATTACATACAATACAGTTTCTGTTTAATAATTTTATAAATAATTTCATTTAGCGCATATATTTTAGGGGGGTTTTTAAATTCAACATTTAGTAACCTCTTTTTGTAGTGTTTCCAAAATTTTATTATATTTTTTATCCTTTTTTATCGAACTCACGTTACTATACCTCTTCTTATGTTAAACTTGACTATTCAAAATTTATAAATATTGCTGTAAAAATTGCATTAAGCTTAATTTCTGATTTTTATGCCAGCGAACCTGTTTTTCTTTTAATTGATGATACTATTATTCCCAAATCCGGTTGCAAATTTGAAAGTGTATCCAAAATTTTTGACTATTCGTCTCATGCAGGCTCAAACTTTTTGAACGGACATTGTGCCTGAAATAACCTGCAGAAAAGGAAGACCGGCTAAACATGGAAAAAAGCTCCGCTTAATCAGACAGGCAAAGGGTGAATGTGGTATATATCTCTGTTTTTATACTTATTCAGATGGAACATAGAAGCTGGTTATTACGGATAAAAAACATTTTGGTCATTATGCAGTTATATGGTAAAAAGCAAAAGAGCGATAGAATTAGTCGTTAATCTCATAAATATTGCCGGTGAGGTAACAGGCAGTGTTATCCAACATTGCCCCATATTTAAAGCCTTTTATGATAAAAAATTTGATGAAAGTACTACTCATCAGCATAAATGAGCACTCGCGTTAACTTCCCGTAAATTTTTATATATGATTTTTGGTCTGCTGGACAAAAGCTAATTCTACTCTCCGAAAAAGAGTAAGTAATCCATATTATATTTTCGAATATATGTTCGTGCTTTATGAACAGACCTATTTAAAGTTACCATTTTTTATCTTCTTTTTAAAATTTCTTTTCATTTTCTTTTGACATTTAACCAAATTTCTTTGTCATTTTTTGTCTAGAAAAAATAAGATGATATTTTTAAGATATTTATTCGCATACACTCTTTCATTTAACATTTTAACTAACTGAAGAAGTTCCCTCTAAAAAGGGGGGATTACTTCTTATATTCAACAGGGGTACAAGCTCCGATTTAATGTAAATGCAAAGTATTTTGCTGTTGGTTACCATCTTCATTAATTTTTAAAAACATTTATAATTCTGTAATTTTGTCAAAAATAATACATTTAAGAAATTGATAAAATAGTGTAAATATCAAACAAAATAGCTTTCGTAAAACAAAGTATTTTATGAACCTACTATTTTAATAAATGATACCATTTTATAATAAGATTGTCAAGTAACCATAAATTATTTCAAAAAAATTATAAATAAATATGCCAATATTGTAAAAAAGGATTGAAATAAATATGCAAAACTTTTATAAAGAAGCGAACAGAAAATTTTAAATCAGTCAAATTTATGGTCAAAGAACTAATGGGAGGAAATTTTTATGTCTAAAAAAGGTGAAAATATTTATAAAAGAAATGACGGTCGTTGGGAGGGAAGATACAAATGTGGTTTTGATAAAAATGGTAGAACAAAATATAAATCTGTATATTCAAAATCCTATAAAGATTGTAAAGAAAAGCTTAGCTATGCTAAATATAAACAGACAAAAGAAAAAGCTGACATAAAAATTTCTTTGACGGTAAAAGAGCTTTTGATTATATGGTTGAACAGTATCATAATAAATATAAAAAAATCTACGTCTGATACTTATTCGGCAATTATAGATAACCATATAATTCCTATTATGGGAAGTATGTCTGTTAATATGATAACAACTGAATTTTTAAATAATTTTACAGCAGAAAAAATCAGTAGTGGCAGACTTGACGGAACAGGAGGTTTGTCGGCAAAAACGGTACAGAGTATAGTTGGTGTTATAAAGTCAGCGTTTAAGTATGCGGAAAAAATTTATGGTATAAATAATCCCACAAATTTTATTACTGTACCAAAAACTGAACAAAAAGAAATGGAAGTATTAACTGACAAGGAAATAATAGCAATAAGAAAATATTGTTCTGACAACCCCGACTATTTTTCTCTTGTATATGAATTGTGTCTTTCTACAGGTATCAGAATAGGCGAACTCTGTGCATTGAAATGTGAAGATATTGATTTTGAGAACGGAATTTTAATTATACGAAAGACAGTGCAGAGAGTAAAAAATAAAAACGCTTCAGTAAATAATAAAACAGAAGTAATAATAACTTCACCTAAAACAAAAAACTCTGTAAGAAAAATTCCTTTGCCAGAAGGATTAAGGCAAAGGCTTAAAGAATTCACTGTTTCAAAAAATGATAATGATTATATATTTTCTGCTGACGGTAAGAAGCCTTTTGATGTAAGAACAATACAGAAAAGATTTACGGTCATATTGAAAAAATGCGGAATAAGAAATGTAAAATTTCATATTATTCGTCATACGTTTTCAACAAAGTGGGTAAATTTAGGTTTTGATATAAAAAGTTTAAGTGAAATATTAGGTCATTCAAGTGTCAATATTACTCTTTCTTTATATGTCCATTCTTCTGTTGAAACAAAGAGAAAACAGATAAATGAATTGTTTGCGGCTTAAATTTTTAAGCCGTCAAAATTCTCGTCACAAGTTTGAGTATTTATAGTAAATTTGCTGACATTTTTATAGCAGTTCATAAAATACTTTGTTTTACGAAAGCTATTTTGTTTGATACTTATACTATTTTATGTATTTGTTTGTTTATATTTATTATTTGTAAAAATGAATGAACTATCCATTAAGAAAATTAACTTTATGTAAAGTTGTGTTTTTAAACAAAAGAAGTGAAATTATGAAATTTGATTTTTTTACTTTTATAAACTTTGGTATTGTGTTTTATGTTATTGGGAGGGAATTCCGATACTTTTACATATTATGAAAATATTTTTGTCAAATGTGTAAAAGAATGTCGTTGGAGGGCGAATTTATTTTAATTAAGGGGGTGTTTGACTTTTATTAATGTTATACATCAACTACGAATATAAAATCTATTTATGTAAAATTTAATTACTGTTGCTTATTTACATATTTAGATTTATATCCAAACTAAGGAAACACAGAAGTAATTTTATTGTAGAAACTTATATTAATGATATTCAGTAATTTTCAGTAATTTAAATTTACTGAATATACAATAAGTCATAACATTCGGTTTAAGACAGTAATATTCAATTACTGTCTATATAATAATAATTTTTTATAATACCTATACTTATACTTACACATACAATGAGTTTTATTTTGCCGAGTTATACTAACTTTGTTTTTGTATATTCAATTAATCAGTTATTTTCCTGAAATTTATTAGTCGTAATTTATTATGGTCAACATATTGTGAAAATATAGCCCAATTTTAGCATTTCTATAATTTGTCTATAAATATTCAGTATACGGAAAATTATTTGAATTATCGGAAACATTTTTGTTAGTATAAGTTTTGACTATAAATTATAAGCTACAAAAAATACTTAAAACATTAGAAAAAGGAGGTTTTTTTTATATGAAAAAAGCAATATGTCTATTATCCGCCGCAGTAATTTCGACAGGAAGTATAAATTTCACTTTTGCGGAAAATACTACTACTTCAACATTTGAAGCAAATGAAGCGTTATTATCAACGGCTGACAAGGACATAAATTTGGATCCAGGCGTAGATTTATTTGCCTCAATAGATGGAGTTACTTTTGAATTGGATCCATCTCAAAGTTTAGACAGCTTAACGAGAGTAGTAAAAGTAAAATATGACAAAACATATTTTACAGATGGTATTAATGATTTTAAAGTACAGATTTGTGTTCCGTCAAGCAATGTGAGCGGAATAAGCTATACAACAAGGCTATCCGGAGGAAGTATGAATGATAGCTATGAAAACGAAGTTTATACTTGTTCGGGAAGTTTTTCTTATAATAAGATTCCATCAGACGGTTGTTTGTTTACAATGACTATTAATTTAAAAGAACGTTCTCTTAAAGGATTTGGAATTTCACTTACTGGAGATACATATCTTGGAGATTCAACGGGAATGGTGCAGCGTCTTTCAAACGGAGGAATAAATGCCGCGTCTTTGGATATTCCCGGACATTCAACCGAAATAACCGGCAGTGGCACAGACGGGGCCGTGACGTGGACATTCGATGGTGTGAATAAGCTGACTCTTCATGGTAACGGTACTATGAAGAATTATGAAAAGGGAACAGCACCTTGGTATGAATATGCCAATAAAATTACAGAGGTAGTTTTTGAGGAGGATAAGCTCAACAACATAGGTGAATATGCTTTATATGGCTTAAATAAAGTAAAGAGTATTACTCTTTCAAATGATATTTATACTATAAATAAGGGTGCTTTTGAGAATTGTTCGGCACTTACGGACTTTAAGTTTAATTCTAACTCAGGTGTTGGAATAGGCGAGGACTCTTTTAAAAACTGTTCCTCACTCGCAAGTATAACAATTCCGAATAACGTTACATCAATCGGAACAGGCGCGTTTGAGGGTTGTTCTTCTTTAAACAGTATAACTATGCCGTTTATAGGTTTACAGCGAATTAAAGGTTCATCTGATAACTTCAAAGTTATATTTAACGGAAATGTTCCGTCATCTCTTAGAAGTGTTACAATAACAGATGACACGATAATTCCGGATTCAGCGTTTGAGGGTTGCTCTTATATAACTGAAATTAAGCTTAATGATACAATTTCATCAATAGGAAATAACGCCTTTAAAGGTTGTTCTAATCTTAAGGAATTTATTATTCCTTCCGGAGTCAGCGAGATAAAAAATTATACTTTCCAAAATTGCCGTTCACTTTACGCTATGGATATTCCTGATAAAATAACAGCTATAGGTGAGGGAGCTTTTGACGGCTGCTCAGGACTTCGTTCGGTGCATATTCCAGCGGAAATAACTGAAATTCGTGATTATACTTTTAGAAGCTGCGGCTCACTTAAAGAAATAGAAATTCCCACAGCAGTAACAGCTATAGGAGTAAGTGTACTTGAGGGGTGTAATGGTCTTATAGATATATCGGTTCCTTTTGTCGGCGCGAGAATAGGGGATTCCACGGGTGTTTTTGGATATTTATTTGGAACAACCGATAACAGCAAGGTTCCAACATCTGTAACAAAGGTTGAAATTACCAGTAAAGACAGAGCCGGTTATATTCCTAAAAACGCTTTTAAAGATTGCGGAAATATTGAGGATATAATTATAAAAGGAGGAAGGAGTATACTTGACAGTGCCTTTGAAAATTGTAAAATGCTTAAACATTTGTATCTGCCATCAAGCATACAAAATATAAGCTATGGTACGGATGGTAACAGCCCTATATTAAAAGGCTGTACAAGAATTGATACTCTTACTATTCCTTTTGTGGGTACAAACAAACTTGATAAAGAAACTCCAACAGCAGTAGTTGGGTCTTTGTTTGGTTATGATGACACAAATATAGGCGAAGGAACTATGCAATATTATAACTCAAACGGCGGATTTCATTATTATAAAGTTCCAAAGGTGCTTAAAACAGTTAATATTCTTAATCAAACAACAATACCAACAGGTGCTTTTATGGGATGTGATTTTCTTGAAAATGTAGCTGTTGTTACCGGAGCGGAAATGAGGAATTACGCTTTCTATAGCTGCGTTTCTTTAAAAAACGCTGTGCTTCCCAATGATTTGAGTACAATTGGTTATCAGGCTTTTGCGGAATGTGAAAGTCTTGAAAAAATTAATATCCCCAACAGGGTTAAATCAATAGGTTCAAACGCTTTCTATAATTGCCGTGCTCTTGTTGATGTAACTATGCCGGATTCTATTACTACCATTGCGAAAGATGTATTTAACGGCACAAATCTTTATGGAGAGGATATTCAGCTTATGGCGGCAGGCGGAAAAATAACTTGTTCCAGCGGTTCGGAAGCTCATAAATTTGCCTTAGAAAAAGGAATTCCCGTAAATTTAGTATCATCTGACGAGCTTGATAAAAAAACAGTCGGAGCGACAATAGCTAAGCTTTCAACAGAAGAATATCTTCTTGAGATTGTTGATACTAATAAGCTTACAGGAACTATATACGCCGCGGTTTATGATAACGCCGGAAAATTGATTTTGCTCAAGAAAGAAACAGCGACGGAAGATGGTATTGAATACCAATTGAGTTTTACCGCTGATGAATTTAAAAATATGAGTTATGTAAAGGTATTTGTTTGGGGCGGAAAAGGAGGAATGACCCCTCAAACTACAGAGTCCGCTGTAATAACCAAAGCTGATATCTCTTAATCAGGTATTTATCAAACGAGAAAATTTTCCTCAGAATTTAGGACTAATAAGATTAATAGATTTCCTCGGAAACTTCAAGTTATAGAAGAAATGATAGAAAAAAATATTACATACAATGTTTCTTAACGCTTTCGGCGCTTAAAGAACAAAGCGCCTTTCG
>CATJCJ010000885.1 GCA_949738935.1 uncultured Eubacteriales bacterium
ACCTTGATTGAAATGATGGGTAGGAAGCAGCCGGAGGAAATGACGGGAAAATCCTTGTTGATAAAGAAATAAAAAAATCTTTTTTGGAAAACAAAAAAACGGCGGCTTTGATTTACCAAAAGCCGCCGTTTATCAATTGGCTTGTGAAAATATGGGATGATTGTGGGAAGGACAAATTTTTATTTTCTAAATTAGACGGAGGAAAGACGGAAAGTGAAATTCCAATTTGCAGGAAAAAAGAAAGCCGGGACGCAGCAGCTATCAGATAGCCGCCGCGCCCCGGTTTTCTCATGGGTGCAGAGATTGGATCGTTACACAATAGAAGAACAGTATGAAATCCTGTCGGATGAATAAAACAGGCGCATTCGTGGAAAAATAAACATTATTTTTCATGAGGATAAACATATGCATAATTCTTTTTATGGCTGGTATTTGAAATGTCAATCCGATACACAGACTTTAGCGGTAATACCTGCGGTTCACGGCGCAGGGAATAAACGTACCTGTTCTATTCAGGTAATCACGGAGCATAATGCCTGGGCGGTTACATTCCCGGCAGATTCATTCCAACGGACAAAACTATTCTTTCCGGAATGCCAGGGGATATAGGGAAGGAGACCGGGGCAGGCATTTATTTTACCGGTATGATAGGCGTTGTATTATGGCGGGGGAAAGAGTACAGAATCGCTACTTACCTGGGGGCGAGGGTTGTTCGAATCGAAAACAATATGGTCCGGGTTATACAGGGGAATTTGGAGTTGGATGTCCGGCTGCTGGAAACATCCGGAAGACCCCTTAAGGCTCCGGTGAAGGGAGACATGGTAAGGACAATCCGCGAAAGTGCATCCTGTCTGGCTTTCTACCGATTCCGCAAAGGGGGCTGTACCCTGTTTGCTTTTGAAACAGACAGGGCCTCTTTTGAGTTTGAATATTTTTCATAGCTTTTCGCCCCACATGTTTTTGTACCCGTCTTCAGTGATGATTTCCCTGTTATAAATCCCGACGCCGACATCGGCCAGTAATTGAACGGCCGGATTTGTCTTATGGTACGCTCCGTGACCGGCAGACTTGAAATGTGAAAGAAAATCCGATATGATGGGAAAAGGAAATGGTTTATGCCAAACTGCCGGATGTTGTCAG